>NZ_JASPJL010000029.1:0-1600 GCF_030232315.1 Corynebacterium sp. MSK039 | reverse complement strand
TGGGTGTCGCATCAGGACCGCAAATCTGTCTCCCGTGCGCTACGTGAGGTCTACACGGCCGCCAACGAGGACACCGCACGTGCCAGCCTGGACGCGTTCGAAGCCAGTGAACTGGGCCAGAGATACCCGCAATCGGTCAAAGTCTGGCGCGACGCCTGGGACCGGTTCGTGCCGTTTTTACAGTTCCCGCCAGCGGCCCGCCGGGTGCTCTACACCACGAATTCGATCGAATCGCTCAACGCTTAAACTGCGTAAAGCTACCCGTAACCGCGGGCAATTCCCGAACGACACCGCGGCGCTGAAAACGCTGTGGCTGATGATCTGCAACATCGAAGACAAGCGCGCTGCCCAGCGAGCGAAGAAAGCAAAGCGCGACATCGAATGCAACGGCTATGTTGAAGGGGCGAAAGCCACCGGGTGGAAACAAGCCATCAACCAACTAGCTGTGGCATACCCCGACCGATTCGCGGACTACTTGTAAACCAAGCCCCCGCACACAAACAATCGGACACTCTCTAGCGGCAGTACCACCGCACCGCCCACAGGATGATTTCACGAGGGAACTGCCGACCGGAGAAGATGCCCATGGACCTGATTATTCCACGCCGGTCTTCCTACTGCCCCAACTTTGCAACAGCACCAGCAATACACGGTTCCCCTGCCCCTTTTGGGGCAGTTAATCCCCTCACCCTTCCTGGCATCTACTTCCCCACCGTGGCTCCTTCAGTGGGGTTGGCCGGGAAAAGGGTGCTAGGCCGTGGGGAATACACGAGTCCCGGTTGCGTAGTAGTTCGCGTGTTTTGACCATCAGTTTAGGTTGGCTCGTCGGCTGCTTGAGTGGCTGTGACGAGCTCTTGATTCTTGCTCGCATAACCTGTAAACATGTTTACATGAGTGGTTCGGTGATTAGCTTGCGTATCGATGATGAGCAGAAGCGGCGTTTGGATGAGCTGTCGCGACGTACGGGGCGGCCGGGTTCGTTTTATCTCCGGGAAGCGTTGAGTGCACATCTGGCTGACCTGGAGTATGTGTATCGCTTGGAGGAGGAGGCTGCTCAGGTTCGTCGCGGGGAGTTGGGAACCGTGACGTTGAGTCAGCTGGAGCGCGAGTGTGGCTTGGGAGATTAGTTTTTCTCCTCGGGCGGTGAAGTCGTTTAAGAAGCTCGATAAGGCTGAGCAGCGGAGGGTGAGTAAGTTTCTGCGGGAGGTTGGCGCCCTTGAGGATCCGAGGTTACGAGGTAAGGCGTTAACAGCCAATAAGTCGGGTTTGTGGCGCTGGCGTGTGGGGGACTATCGGATCATTGCTGACATTGTGGACGCGCGTGTTGTCGTCGTTGTGGTTGACGTTGGGCACCGCTCGAAGGTCTACGACTAACCCCTCTGTCCGCGCCTCCGTCGGGTTCCCCGTTTTCCCTCACGTGGCTGGTGTGGGGGCGTGTTAGGTCTGTGGGGTTGATTCTTCCACGACGTGACCGCAACAAGGACTGGTTGGTGGTGTGTGGGTGTCTTTGTGGCAAGCGAATCGAGGGTGTCAGGAAGTTTGTGTGTGAGGCTCTGATCTAGAAGGAGTTTCATCGATAATGACTACGGTGTCACCGAAG
>NZ_JASPJL010000028.1:0-2818 GCF_030232315.1 Corynebacterium sp. MSK039 | reverse complement strand
CTAGCCGTGGCTTACCCCGACCGATTCGCGGACTACTTGTAAACCAAACCCCCGCACACAAAGAATCGGACACCCTCTTTATGGGCGGGAGGAGTTGGAGCTTGTTGCTCATCGGTTGAATTGTCGGCCGCGTAAGACGTTGGGTTTTGCTACTCCTGCGGAGCGGATGGCGGAGCTGTTAGATTTAGCTGAAAGCTAGGAAATGTTGCAACGACCCCTAGAATCCGCCTGGGGTAAAAAAACAAAAAGCGCCCCAGGTAGGAATCGAACCTACGACACCGGCTTTAGGAGAGCCGTGCTCTATCCACTGAGCTACTGGGGCTGTGCGACCGCACCCTGCGGGCACGACCACTCATGATACAAGGTACCCCCGCAGCTTCTGGAACTAGCCAGATGCGGCGGGGGTGTTGCCCAGCCACCGTTGACCAGGCGGCTGGGCTCATCCAAGAAGAGGAGCCTCGGGGAGTGGCTTAGTGGTCGACCGGAGCCTCCACGCCAACACCGGTGAGGGAGCGAACCTCCATCTCGGACTGCAGCTTCGGATCCTCGTCGCCCTTGCCAAGGTAGGTGCCCACGATACCGGCGATGAAGCCAGCTGGGATGGAAACCAGGCCCGGGTTGGTCAGTGGGAACCAAGCGAAGTCCACGTTCGGGAACATCGCGGTCTCTGCACCGGAGACTGCTGGGGAGAAGAAGATCAGGACCAGGGCCACGCCCAGGCCGACCCACAGGGAGGCCACGGCGCCGGTGGTGTTGAACTTCTTCCAGTACAGGGAGTACAGGATCGTCGGCAGGTTAGCGGACGCAGCGATGCAGAACGCCAGGGAGACCAGGAAGGCCACGTTCTGGTCCATCGCCAGGATGCCCAGCGCGATGGAGACCAGCGAGATCACGACCACGGTGATTCGGGAGACGCGGACCTGCTCCTCCTCGGTTGCCTGGCCGTTGCGCAGCACGCCGTTGTAGAAGTCGTGAGCCACAGAAGCGGAAGCGGTAATCGCCAGACCAGCGACCACGGCCAGCACCGTCGCGAAGGCAACCGCGGAAATCAGGGCCATGAAGATCGGGCCTGCCAGCTCCATCGCTAGCAACGGTGCTGCGGCGTTCGCGCCACCCGGTGCGTTCTTGATGTCCTCCGGGGGAATTTTGGCGGCAGCGGCGAAACCCAGGAACAGGGTCAGAAGGTAGAAGGAGCCGATCAGGACGATCGCCCAGGTCACGGACTTACGTGCTTCCTTCGCGGTCGGAACCGTGTAGAAGCGCATCAGGACGTGCGGCAGGCCAGCGGCACCAAGCGCCAGCGCCAGGCCCAGGGAGATGAAGTCGAACTTTGTTGCGGTCGTGGCTCCGTACTTCTGGCCAGGCTGCAGGATCGCCGGGTCACCGTGGGAGTTCACAGCGTCAGCGAAGAGCTGGGAGAGGTTGCCTTTCCACATTACGGCGATGATCAGGAACATGAAAGCAACACCGGCGATCAGCAGGACCGCCTTGATCATCTGCACGTAGGTGGTGCCCTTCATGCCACCGATGAGGACGTAGGCCATCATCACCAGGCCGACGATCACGACGACGACAGCCTGGGCCGTCTTGGAGTGCAGGTCCAGCAGGACGGAGACCAGGGAACCGGCACCGGCCATCTGGGCGATCAGGTAGAACAGCGAGGTGAACAGGGTCGCGAACGCTGCGGCCACGCGCACCGGGCGCTGCTTGAGGCGGAAGGAGAGCACGTCCGCCATGGTGAACTTACCGGTGTTACGCAGCGGTTCGGCGACCAGCAGCAGGGCGATGAGCCACGCGACGAAGAAGCCGATGGAGTACAGGAAGCCGTCGTAGCCCGTAAGAGCAATTGCGCCGACGATGCCCAGGAAGGATGCCGCCGAGAGGTAGTCGCCGGCGATGGCCAGGCCATTCTGGGTACCGGTGAAGGAAGCACCACCCGTGTAAAAGTCCGTCGCGGACTTCTGCGGCTTGGCGGCAGCCTTCGTCACGATGTACATCGTCACCACGATGAAGGCGATGAATACGCTGATGTTCAGGATCGGGTTTGTCTCCTGCGAGGCAGCAAGAATGAGATCCATAGTGAGACCTTTCCTTTTCTAATCCGTGGGGGTGAGCGGGACGCGGTGCCGCTAGCCCCGGGAAGCCTGGCTGGCTGGGGTTGCGGGGGAGCCTTCGAGGGACTCGCGAACATGCTGGGCGCGGGGCTCAATTTCGCGGTCTGCGTACTTCACGTAGAGGTACGTGATCAGGAAGGTCGTGATGAACTGGCCGAAGCCAAGGAGCACGCCGACATTGATGTTTCCCCAGATCTTGATCCCCATGAAGTTCGGTGCAAACATCGCCAGGCTGACGTAGAGGACGAACCAGACGATGAAAAACACGGTCATGGGGAAGGTGAACCCACGCATTTTTGAGCGAAGCTCCTGGAACTCGGGTGATTGCTGCGCGGCGACGAATTCATCGGGCGTGGGGACGTGCCGTTGCGCGGGGGTGGCCGACTGGGTCAACTCTTTCTCCCTTCCTTGGGACTGTGCAGATCTTCACATTCGCCTGGCCGTTCGGCCTCAGCTCCTGTGATTGGCATCACAATTCTTTTGCGATTGCGAAAGAATCTACCGGCACCTAGAGCTTTTTCCAAAGTTTCCGATAAGAAAGTTTTGACTTTTTAGACAGCGTTCATGAAAACTTCCGCCCGACCTGCAAAAACGCGGATCATAGAGAAAAACCCGGCCATGTGGCCGGTGAACTGCTCCCCATTAGTTGGACTGAGAAATCAGTTACCGACTAGTGGGGAGCAGTTTCCATTGAGAGCACGAAG
>NZ_JASPJL010000027.1:0-3498 GCF_030232315.1 Corynebacterium sp. MSK039 | reverse complement strand
CCATTTCGCAGCAGCCGCCTGATCGGCGCAGAGCGACAGCCTACCTCTGACTGCCGCCAATCTTTGCAACAGAGCCCGAGCGTCGCCATGATCTTGAGCATGGCTTCACCCATCGCTGTTGACGGGTCTATGTCCATCCACGGTTCATCGAGGCTGCGCAGCTTCACGCCACGCGCTGCGTGGTCACGGATAACCGAGATAGCGATGCTGTCAGTGCCTGCCACGCGGTCGAGCGAGGGAATCACCAGCTCATCACCGGGGCGCTGAATCTTCCGGCACTCGATCCAATCGGGTCGATCCTCAACGCGACTTGAATAGCCAACGTCAACGAAAATTCGTTCGCACCCTGCCTGTTCGAGGCGGGCGATCTGCGAGTCTGCATTCTGCTCGCGGGTGCTGACACGGGTATATCCGAGCCTCACGGCTATCGTCCTAAGCTCGGGCCACGCTCGGGCGGCTTCGGCTTCGATCCGTCGCCCAGCTCGGGCATATCCCGGCCGCGATCTGCTGCGTGCTTCGGCTTGCTCGGCCGAGCCTCGCGCAGCTCGTTCACCTTGCGCTCGATGCGCTCTCCAAGCGTCATCGGCTTCTCGGGCGCTGCGTCGCCTGTGACGCGGCCGCCCTCGTGCATCAGCACGTTCGACCGCGGCACGGCCGCGTGCTCGAACACGGGCACCATCGGAACATGGTTGGGTAGGTACTCCCCCAGCGGCGGCCGCGTCGCGGCCGATGCCATATTCCAAACTTCCTCGGGCACGCGCTCGAACTCAAGCGTGTACGGTGAGCGCTCCGCAACGTGCTCCATGAACACCTTGGTAGTGCGTCCGTTGCCCTCTCTGAACGGATGACTCTGGTTTGTCCAGGCGAAGATTTCGGCGGCGCGCTCCGAGAACTCGGCGTGGCTGAGCTGCGCCCAATCGGTGCGCTCGACCATCACGCGCACGTTGTCTAAGTAGGCGTCTATCGCGCCGTTGTGAGCATCAGCGAAAGCGGCTCCGCCGCCCTTCGCCATGTTCACCGTTCGGTACTGACCAGCCCATTCAAAGGTCGAGCCGAAGAGGTGGCCGTGAATCTGCTTCATGTGCTCGCCGTCGAACGTGCGAGTCACAAGCTCCGGGCGCAACTCAAGCTCGATGCGGCGCGCAAACGACATGCGGTAGTCGTAGGTGCGCAGCGCTGCGGCGTCTCGAATGTCCGGTATGTTGCGCAGCACGCCATTGCGGGTCTGCGCGTTGTACGTCTCCGGGTAAAAGTATGACTCCCACGAATCGAACTGGTGCGGCATCAGAGCGTAGCGGCCGCTCCGGCGATGCGCGCCGCCTTAGCGGCGGTGCGCGCCTCGTAGTCCTCGAACGTCAGCGCGCCGCGCGTGTAGTCGATGAGGTCGGCCACGTCTTCGCGGTTCGGCTCCCATCCCTCATGCCAGCCTGCCGCGAGCGAGCGCACAACGGCTCGGCGCTGGTCAGCGTCGAGCTGGTCGAACAGCTCGGGCCAGCGGGCCTCTACGTCAAATGATGGTTGCGACATAATGCTGCACCTCCTGGTGTACTCCTGATTTTACCGGCCTGCCCGCAAACGGTATAGGTCGGGTTTCGGGTCGGGGTTGGTTTCGGTCATAGGTTTCGGTCGGTCAGATAACGGCGTGTCGCTGCCTCGGCGGGCCGTCCGGCACGGCTGCCCGAAAACGATCGTTTTCGGCCTACTCGGCTCGCGGTGATGAACCTATGCGCCGGCAATCTGCTGGATGGCCTGGTTACCTTCCGAATGGTAACCTACACTCATGCGCACCGATCCTCGCCCCGCGATCCTGGCGGCCGCCTTCTCTCAGCTCGACGAGGGGCGGGCGGTGTCTCTGGATTCCGTGGCCCGAAGTGTGGGGCTGACCAAGCCGGGGGTGATGTATCACTTCCCCACGAAGGAAGCCCTCATGCTCGCCCTGGTGGACTCCGTTTTGGACCGCTGGGAAGAGGCGCTGGTCGCACGCCTCGGGTCGTCGCCGGAGGGCGCGGCGCCGGCCGCGCGCATCGGCGCGTATGTCGACTGGTCACTGTCCGGGGGTTTCGATGAAACCGACCTGGTGGCGATGAGTGATCCGAAGCTGCGCCGCTCGCTCACGCAGCGCTGGGCCGAACGTCTCGCGCCCTGGCTCGTCGTGCCCGATGACGTCGCCCCGGACGAACGCACCCGGTTGCTCGCCGCCCGCCTCCTGGCCGACGGCGGGTGGCTTGCCGAAGCCGCCAACGTCTCCCCTCCTACCCCCGGCGACCTGGCGCAGCTCCGCGCCTTCGCCCACAACCTCGTGAAGGACTGACTATGAAGAAATGGCTCCTGCTTGCCGGCGCGATCATCAGTGAAGTCGCCGGCTCCCTCGCCCTCCAAGCCGGCCAGGACCACCCCGCCTGGTACATCCTCGTCGCGATCGGCTACGTCGGCGCGTTCACGCTTCTCGCGCTCGTTCTACGCGAGGGGATGGCCCTCGGGGTTGCGTACGGGATCTGGGGCGCGATGGGCGTCGCCCTGACGGCGGTGCTGGCGGCACTTCTGTTCGGACAGCCCTTGACCGGCGTGATGATCCTCGGCCTGGCGTTGATCATCGGCGGTGTTCTCACCGTCGAACTCGGATCGCAAGCGGCGCAGCGCAAGAGGGAGGCGAGCATCTGATGGTCTGGCTCTTCCTCATCCTCGCGATCGTCCTCGAAGTCGGCGCGGCGCTCTCCCTGCGCCTGGCAACCGGCGGACGGAAACTGTTCTACATCGCCGTCGTCGTGGGCTACCTCGGCGCGTTCTTCTTCCTCACCCAAGTCCTTGCCCTCGGGCTCGGCATCGGTGTTGCCTACGGCATCTGGGCCGCCTCCGGCGTCGCCCTCACCGCAGTGGCCAGCAAGTTCCTGTTCAAAGAGCCCTTCACCTGGGTCATGGCGCTCGGCATCGCCCTCATCATCGGCGGCGTCCTCCTCGTCGAACTCGGCGCGGCCCACTAGCCTGCCGACACGGCCATGACCGTCGCTCGCACCCTCGCGGCAATTCGCCGCGCCCTCCTGGAAGATCCTGCCGTCGACATCCGATTCGTGGACGCAATCACCGTCGACAGTCATCTTCTGAGCACGCACGGCCAGGCCCTCATCCTGTTCGTACACCCACAGCATCGCGAAGTCGTCGACGAGCTGCGCAACGCCTCCCGCCCATTGGACTAGTGCGGTCGGCCGGGGTCATCACCGCGGCCGCGCAGCTCGTCAACGAGCTGGCGGTGCGCCGTGTGCAGGAACAGCACTGGGCGGCCGCTGCGCCCACTGTGGAGGTAACTGTCGGCGGTGAGCGCATCGGTGAACACGACTTCAAGCTCCGGCTGCTCGTGCAGCAGTCGCCGCACTTGTTCGGCCACCCGCTCAGTCATCGAAACTCCCCCCAGAGCTTCCGGGAGGGCTCTGTTGCAAAAATCGTGAAGCTTGAGCATGCTTGGCGGAGATTGGACGGACGGAACGATGACGGATTTCAAGT
>NZ_JASPJL010000026.1:0-3693 GCF_030232315.1 Corynebacterium sp. MSK039 | reverse complement strand
GTTTTGGACTGGCAATCCAAATCACGAGAAAATAGAAATCAAGGCAAATGCCTAGGAACAAAACCCGGAGCACTTCAACTCTTCTAGATAGGCCGCAACCTACGGGAACTTTGGTTCCAGTAGATCAACGACTTCGCGGGCTTGTCCCCAGGTGGATTGAGCGTCGGGTTGCTGGAAGATTGTCTGGAACATCGCAGAGACCATCGGCCACTGTGTCTTCGGGACCTTTTCGTAGAGGTTTTTCGCGAAATGGGTGCGACAGCGCTGCCACGACGCATCGGGCAGCACGTCAGAAATGGCGTGCTGGATGCCCTCATGAGCATCACTGGTGATAAGGAAAACACCGCGAAGCCCGCGGGCTTTTAAGTCCTGAAAGAAGCCTTTCCACGACGCGTTGGATTCCGCGGTGGCGACATGCATGCCGAGCATTTCGCGATAGCCCTCGGCGTTGACCCCGGTGGCCAAAAGGACGCAGCATGTAACCACCCGGCCGCCTTCCCGCACCTTGATCGCGAGTGCGTCGCACGACAGGTAGGCATACCCACCGGGATCCAGGGGGCGGTTTTTGAAATCTGCGACCATCGCGTCGAGTTCTTCCGACATCCGCGAGACGTGCGATTTCGACATGTTGGAAATCCCTAGCGTTGCCACCAGATCGTTTATTCGGCGGGTGGAAACCCCTTTGAGATAGCAGGTTGCGATCACGGTCGATAGTGCGCGTTCGGCACGTGAGCTTCGCTCGAGCAGCCAGTCCGGGAACAACGCGCCGTGGCGCAGCTTCGGCACTGCCACATCGATTGTGCCGACTCTGGTGTCGAGGTCGCGGTGACGGTACCCGTTGCGGTGGTTGACCCGTTCGGTGGAAGCAACACCGTATTCAGCCCCGCACACGGTATCAGCCTGGGCGGAGAGGATCTGGTTGATAAACCCTTGCAGCATCTGCCGCATCAGATCCGGCGACGCTTGGGTCAGCACATCATCCAGATAGGTTGTCGGGTCGATAGAATGCGGAGCAGCGGTCATCGTCATGTGCCTTTCGGTGAGATGTGGTCGTTGAGTCGAAAGGTTACTGACGATGGCCGCCCCACTATTTTCAAGGGCCCACCATCAGTAAGCGTTACACCACACTAAGGGACGCAACCGTAGTTTCCCTGGGATTTTGCAAGATTTTCCAACTAGTCAGCCATTTTTCATTCCCGAGATACGTTTCTCACACTAAGCTCATTTCTAACCATCCACTACAGCGAAAGATGCCCCACCATGGCCAGACCATCTCGCATTATCACCACTTTCCTATTCGCCATCACCCTCGGCATGGGGTTCACCCCTGCCGTGCAGGCTCACCCCACACAACCACCAACAACTACCAGTACACCAGCAGACAACCACGCTGATCAGGTCGCACCCGGACGAGAAAACCTAGAACCAACAGAACCGGGGTTCGACGACAACAACGTTGATAACCAAACAGGTAAGAACTGGCATCCCACCACCAATCCCAAAAGCAAAATCACTCCAGGGAAGATGCGTTCCGATAAAGAACAAATTCCCGGTGGATTCACGAAAGAACAAGCTAACCAAGCCGAAATCCAAGAGGCTAAAGAACAAGCCACGCAGACACGCTCTGGAGTACAGACGTTTGCCGCCGTTGATAACTGTCGGACGTATTGGCCTAGCCCTTTTAAAGTGTGCGGAAAAATCCGGGAAAAGTACGATTCCCTCGGTGGACCAAAGAGTTTCCTCACTTGGCCGAAGTCCAATGAACTCGGCGTTCCTGATGGTGTCGGACGTCGCAATGAGTTCGTCAACGGGTTCATCTACTGGCACCCCCAAACCGGCGCTCATCCGATTACCACGCACTTTTCTGTTGTTTGGGCCCGCAATGGCTGGGAGCGAGGTGAGCTGGGATACCCCACCACCGATGAATTCGCTTTGCCAGACGGAACCGGCCGGAAACAGTCTTTCTCAAAGGGACACATCTATGGATCCCTTGCTGGTCTAGCAGCTATCAAGGGTGCAATCTACGATAAGTGGCTGGAGACAGGTGCCGAACAAGGACAAATGCTCAGCTACCCAATCGAGGATGAGACATCAACTCCAGATGGAGTTGGAAAATTTAGCAGGTTTGTCTGGGGTTTTATCTACTGGTCTCCAGCAACCGGAGCCCATCCTATCTATGGTCCAGTTCTGTATGAATGGGCAAATAGCGGTTTCGAAAAAGGAAAATACGGGTATCCGACCGCAGACATCAAACCGACTAAAGACGGAGGGGATTTGCAGTATTTTCAGCGAGGGCTTATCCGGTCTCCTAATTTTCCTCTTCCGGCATACCAAGAAATATCAGCCTTCGGAGCCAGCCGGCCAGCCAGTAGATCAACTGATTCAGAGGAAGTTATCGGAGACAATTTTGATAGAATGCATGAGTGTATTGGCGGATATGACAACGGAAAACTTACCGTTTTTCACCACTCTGGCGTGAGTCTATACTGCAGGGATCTTTGGCATATTGCCGATAACCACATGCCCCCTCAAGAGGAGATAACGAGACAGGTTTGGGAAGACTTTCAAACCTGCGTAGCACATACGCTCCTATCACAAGAGTTCACCAATAAAACAAGCAGGCCTGGGACATACCTTAAAACAAGGTATAACACTTACTCTAAAGTCAGAAGCTACGCCATTGTATGGAGTAGCTCTTCTACCCTGCACAATGCCTACACGAATGACGACCGAGGCGGAAGGGATTGGGGAGGATGCCGAAAGTACCTACCACGATAATCACACTGTTTCCTGAAGAAGGGATGGATTGGGGACTATGGTCAGAAAGGGATGACATACAGCGCGAACGTGAAGACGATTTCCTTCAGCCATCTGACCTACACCTCAGCATTGGCCTAATCGAAATCTTAAAACGGTGGAACCGCACTTGGATCGAAAACTATGGATATGGTGTTGGAACGTCGTTTGTTTCTTGGTGGAGAGAGGGCTTTGACATCAACAGCTGGCTACAAGAAGGGCTGTGGATTGCAAGACAGATAGAAGCAGAGGCTGATGTAACTGTCGATAGAAGATTCGCACACTATCTACACCGCCCCATCCCCCTAGTCCCTGCAAATAAAACATTGTCATGAAACACACCTACGTAATCATCTACCCCGACAATGCAAGACCCTCAGCAGTCTGGGGAGTAGATGAAGCAGAAGAAAACGCATTCTGTTCTGCAGCCCACCAAGCTTTAAAAAGTTCACCCCATACCTTCGATGGATGGATCAGAGAATGGCGGAAAAATTTTCAAAGCGACGGCAGAGTTGGTGTCGCTCAGCGATGGAACAGCAGTTTTGATCCTCTCCAATGGATTGCTGACGGAGAAAGACTTTCCTCTGTAATTGAAGCCAATACGAACTACCGCATAGTGCGAGCTTTTAAGGCCTACGCCCGTAATCCTAAAACGGTTGGATAAGAATAAAACTAAGAAAACTCTCGCTTCAAGCCCTGTTTCCCTATCACCCCTATCAACTAGGCAGGGCTAATAGGCGAAAGTGTCCCAGTGTTTTACTGCTTGCAGCAGTTGCGCTGCTTGTGTCAGTGCTGGCTAGGACGATCGGTGCTTTGAAGTGTCCCAGGTTTTGTTCCGTTTGAGTAGATGGGAAAATCTGGAACATGCCGAAGAAATTTGACCAGGATGCCAAGGAT
>NZ_JASPJL010000025.1:0-4977 GCF_030232315.1 Corynebacterium sp. MSK039 | reverse complement strand
GCCGACCGGAGAAGATGCCCATGGACCTGATTATTCCACGCCGGTCTTCCTACTGCCCCAACTTTGCAACAGCACCATCGAAGGTCTCGTCGCGGACGTTCCGAAGCTCCGGCACGACGAAGCCTGATCGTCGTCGTCCCGAGAAGATCTAGGCTCGTCCGGCGCGAAGGGCGATGAGGGCTGCTTCTACGCGGTTGCGCGCTTCAGTCTTCCGCAGGATCGCGGAAACGTGCACCTTGACGGTGCCGGGAGCGAGGTGCAGCGCTTTCGCGATCTCAGCGTTCGTCTCTCCTTGGCTGAGCCGGATCAGAATCTCTCGCTCGCGAGCCGTGAGGCGTTCGAAGCGTTCGACGGCGCTCGCGTACTGGGTGTACGTCGTCGAGACGCCGGAGTCGAGCAGACGCCGGGCGACCGAGGGCGAGAAGAACGCTCCGCGACCGGCGACGGCGTGCACACCGGCGATCAGCTGGCGCGGATCGCCGGACTTGAGGACAAACCCGTCTGCGTCGAGCCGGATGGCCTCGGCGATGTAGTCGTCCTCCCCGAACGTGGTGACGAACAGGCAGGGGAGCGCGCTCCCGTCGGAGCGGAGCCGTTGCAGCGCGTCGAGTCCGCTCATCCCGGGCATCTGGATGTCGAAGAGGGCGACGTCGAGACGGTGCGCGTCGATCTTGCGCAGGGCCTCTGCTCCGTCGGCGGCCTGGGCTACGACCTCGATGGCGGGATCGGTGTCGAGGATCCCGACGATGCCGGTCCTCACGAGGGGGTCGTCGTCGGCGACCAGGACTCTGACCGGGGCCTCGGTCGCTGTCATCGTTGTCCTCCTGCGATGTACTCGGTGCTGGAGACCTCGTCCTGCGCGAAGCAGATCCGGTACACGTCCCCGGCAGCGTCGTCAAAGGTGTTCGCGGTCACGGCGTAGTCGTGGCAGTCGTCCGGTCGGTTCTCGCCCCGCCTGGCCGGCAGCTCGTGGCCGGGCAGGATCCGCTCGGTCTCCGCCCGCGCGTCTCCGACGCTGATGCTTGAGAAGGCCCCTGCCGACAGCAGCGCGCGGTGGTTCTGCACCACCGTCAGCGCCTCGACCGCTGCGAGCCCGACGACGACGATCGCCGCGGTCGAGGCGAGAATCAGTCGCTGGCGGAGCTTCGTTCTGCCGGTCGAGCTCTCATCGACGTCTCTCGTCGCCTCCACAGCGCGATCATCGTGCGTGCTCTGCTCCTGACGGCGAGTCGGGAGGACCGCAGAGAGGACGAACGCACTGTCCGTCTTCTCCGCGGCGAGTTCTCCGCCGTGGGCGCGGAGCTCACTTTCCAAAGTGCTCAGGCCCGTGCCCGCTGTGTGCGCGTCGGCAGGAGTCTCGCCGAGGGCGTTCTCGATCTTCAGACGCAGCTCGGCACCGACGTCGGCAGCGGTGATGTCGATCGGGGTGCCGGGAGCGTGCCTGCTTGCGTTCGTGATCGCTTCTTGTAGGACCCTCGTGACCTGCTCGCCTCCGAAGTCCTGCAGCCGCCTGGGTTCCGGCAGTCCTTGCACGGTGATGCGCGCACCGGCTGCGCGGGCCCGGGCCAGCAGTGCATCGACAGATGCTGCGCCCATTGGCAGCACGGGAGCGCCGGATCTGAGGTCGGAGACGGAGTCCCCCAGGCGTTCGACCGCGTGGGCGAGGTCGTTGCGGGCGTGTAAGAGCGAGGTGCGGGCGCTCTCGGGCAGTGCCGGGTCGATCTCGAGCCGTCCGAGATTGAGCGCGACGAGGCTCAACGAGTGGCCGAGGTCGTCGTGCAGCGACTGCGCGAGGGCGAGCCGGTCGGCGGTGGCGCGCTCCTTGAGCTCGGCCAGGCGCTGGACCTGCCGCAGCTCTCGCTCGCGGTCTGCCCTCCGCCCGAGGACGATGTACTGGCGCACGGCGAGACCGATCAGCCAGGGCACACCAGCGCGCATGAGCGCCGGGGGAAACTCCTCCGCGACGTAGAGCCAGTGCCCGTCGAGCCACGTGGCCCGGGCCATGCTCACGACGACCAGCACTGCCAGTCCTCCCAGGCCCGCGCGCGGACCCCTGGACCAGAGCCCGATTGCGATCGCGGCGATGCCGGTGAGCAGGGCCATGAAGAGGCCCGGCTCCGGCGCGGAGGCCAGCACCCCGAAACCGATCGCCGTTAGCGCGTCGACGCTCCGGCGCGCAGACGGACGATCAATTAGGGTCATGCGCTCCATTCTACCGGGGACCGTGGGCTCGCCGCCTCCCTCGATCGGGCGTGCGCAGCACCTCGCCGGTATGACCGTGGGCATAGACGAGTCGCCCCGCATGGCAGATTCTGAGGCCGAACCGCGTCCATAGCGTGGATTTCATGACTCACGAAACTTCGACGCGCACGCTTTCGACGTCGCGCAGATCCTCGTCCCGCCCCGTGCCGTGGCCCGCGCTGTTGATTGCCGTCGCAGCTCTTGCTGCCCTCGCTCTCGCGACGTATCCGGTGCGTGAGCGCCTCTTCACCGCTGTCGCCGGTCTCGCCGAGGGCTCGGCACTGGCCTCGGCGGTGGGATCCGTGGCCGAATTCGGTCTGCTTGCCCTCGTGGCGACCGCCGGCGTCCTCGCTCTCTGGTGCTGGCTGCGCGAGCGCCGGCGGTTCTGGCTCCTGGCGCTGGCTGGACTCGGCGTGATCACGGCCTACGGATTGAGCGAGGCCGTCAAGCTGCTGGTCGAGGAGCCGCGGCCCTGCAGCGTCGTCGACACTGCCACTGTGCTCAGCTGCCCCGGGAGCGGGGACTGGTCGTGGCCGTCGAATCACGCCGTCCTGGCCGCTGCCTTCGCCACCGCCTGCATCCTCGTCGTCCCCCGCCTCGCCTGGTTCGCGTTGCCTCTCGCGCTGGCGATCGCCGCCTCTCGAGTGGCCGCCGGAGTCCACTACGTCCACGACGTGCTCTCCGGTCTCGCGCTCGGTGCCCTCGTCGTCGCGGCCGTCGTCGCCGCGGCGTCGCCGGTGCTGGACCGGCGTCTGACTGGCGGACGGGACGGCCATCCGGATTCGGCCAGCCGGTCCCAGGGCGGGCGCGCATGATCGAGGTCGACCGTCTCTCGAAGCGCTACGGCCAGGTGACCGTTGTTGAAGGATTGAGCTTCACGGTCCCCGACGGATCCATCACCGGGTTCCTAGGCCCGAACGGAGCCGGCAAGTCCACGACCATGCGATGCCTCCTCGGGCTCCACAAGCCCACCACCGGAACCGTGCTCATCGACGGGCTCCCGCTGACCGCCCAGACGAGGCCGGCCGAGGTCGTCGGAGCCGTCCTCGACGCCTCCTGGTTCCACCCCGGCCGGACCGGACTGGCGCACCTGACGACCATCGCTGCTTCTGCCGGCCTACCCGACCGCCGCGCCTGGGAGGTACTCGAGGCCGTCGCGTTGACCCAGGCAGCTCATCGCAGGATCGGCGGCTACTCGCTCGGGATGAAGCAGCGCCTGGGGCTCGCGGCCGCCCTGCTGGGCAGACCGCGCAACATCGTCCTCGACGAGCCGATGAATGGCCTCGACCCGCAGGGGATGGAGTGGATGCGCGCCTTCCTGCGCGATGCCGCCGCGAGCGGCCACGCCGTCCTTGTCTCCTCCCACCTGCTCGGCGAGATGGAGACCCTCGCCGACCGCCTCGTCGTCATCGACAACGGCCGCTTGCTCGGCCAGTGGGACGTCGCCGATCTTCTGCACGCGCGCAGCCGCCAAGCGCTCCTCCGCACCGACGACGACGAACGCGTCGAGCAGGCTCTGCGCGGACTGCGGGTCCCCGTAACCGCACTGCCCGAGGGACTCTGCGTGACATTCGACGAGACGGTCCCCGACGCGCTCACGCTCTCGCGGACCTGCCGAGACCTCGACGTGCTCATCACTGCCCTGACGGACAAGCCGATCCGGCTGGAAGAGGAATTCCTCCGCCTCACCGACCGATCATCCGAAGCCGAACATGGCAAAGAAAGGCCCGAGCGATGACACGAGCATTGACAGCTGAGGTGCGCCGACTGCTCACCGTGCGCTCCACAGGCATCTTCGCTGCGCTGCTGATCGGCTGCTGCGTCGGCCCCATCGTCCTGATGGGCATCGTCTACGACCCGGCCTATCGAGGGCCGATCGACGCCGGTGATCTGGGCAAGTGCGTGAGCATCTTCCATGTGCTGGCCATCGTGTTCGCCGGCACACACACCGCGACCGAGATCAATGCGGGGTCGACGGCGCTGTCCTTCCTCACGCAGAAGAGTCGATGGGCCTCGTTGGTGGCACAGGCAGCGGTCCAGTGGGCGTTCCTCGCATTCGCGTACGTCGTCGGCATCGGCCTCGCGCTCGTCGCGGCGACGTTCTATCCCGACGGGCTGGCCATGTCGCCGCGAGGGTGGGCCTACCTCGCGGCCTACCTCCTCGTCGTTCTCCTGTGGGCGACGATGGCGACGGCGCTTGCCGTCCTCACGCGCTCCGTCGCGGTGTCCGTCGCCGCGCCGATCACGTGGATGCTCCTGATCGAACAGCTCGCGTCCATGGTCCCGATGCTCGAGGCGATCACGCCGTGGCTGCCGTTCAACGCCAGCCACATGCTCCTCGCCCAGGCACTTGGAGAGGCCCCTGCAGGCATGTCCGTGTGGCCTCCTGCCGTCGCGCTTCTCGTACCGGCACTCGGCCTGGCGGGCGCGGGGCTATGTGCCCATGTCCGACGGGACTCGGCGTGATGGGCAGGCCTGCGCCTCGCATCCGCCGCCCAAGACGGTTCGTGGCGTCGCAGGGCTGGGGCTGACTCACACCGCCGTTCAACAAACGGTCGTTGATGTGAACAGTGGTCCGGAGGAGCCGATCGCGAGCATTTCGCCGAGTGGGTGTTCACAAACCCGTTCAACTACATCTAGACTAGACAGAGGCAGTTGAAGGTGCTGTTGCAACTTGGGGCGGGAGCCAAGAAAGCTCCGTTTTTATTGTGTGATCAACGCTATGTTCCTGTGTTG
>NZ_JASPJL010000024.1:0-5544 GCF_030232315.1 Corynebacterium sp. MSK039 | reverse complement strand
CTAGCCGTGGCTTACCCCGACCGATTCGCGGACTACTTGTAAACCAAACCCCCGCACACAAAGAATCGGACACCCTCAGCGAATCTTTGATTCGCGCGGCAGCCCCCAACTGAGCCGTTAGGCGAAGGCGGGAGTATGCCTACTTCATACGGTGAACCCGCCTGTGGTGGGCACCGTGGTGCCCCCGCCCATATTGCCCTATTGGGTTACTGTTATATACGACCTGGGGTTTTGCGGATCGTTGCAGGTCAGACCCTGTGGATAACTTCAAAACCGGTGGTAAATATGCGCACGACCGGTGGTAAATATGCGCACGACCGGTGGTAAATATGCGCACGACCGGTGGTAAATATGCGCACGACCGGTGGTAAATATGCGCAGCCTGACCTGCGGAAACGCAGAACCCCCTCCGTGGTTAACAGAGGGGGCAAGCGCGGAGAAGGGGGTCATGAGAGCTTCTTTCGGAGCCGTGGGAGGACTGGAAGAACAACGGGGATCGGGTCTACGCCGACGTCGAGCAGGCGGGCGAGGGTGCTGGGTATTTACGCCATCGGATTAGATGGATGTATGACGGAAGAGCATAAAAACGTATTCGGATATATCCATGACTCAATGAAGGAGCCGTCCGAAAAGAAAAGGCAGTGGGGGATGGTTCTTGTACAGTCCGGGCTACCAGTAATTTTTCTTGCCAGCTCAGGGGGTGAGTTGGATGCTCCCGCAGTGCTTGTGGAAAAAGTAGGATACGTTTCTCTTATAGTCGGGTTTGCGCTCTTCTTTGTGGGGATAGGAGGGCGCCGCTTTGAAAAGCGCAGGCTTTTGGCGGGGGGAGGTCTTGCGGTGCTGCTTGTTATCCTGGCCAGCTTTATTCCAGGGGCGAATTTTTTCGCTGAGGCGTCGCATGGGGCGCAACTTTTCTGGATGTTCGCCGCCCAATTCTCGTCTTTGGCTTTTGTGCAGTTATGGGAGACCTTCCGGGGTTCGGGAGGTGGGGGAGCTGATGGAAAGACCGACAAAGGTAGTGAATGTTGATGTGCTCTTGTGCTTGGTAGGAGCCATGTTCCCTACGGGTGTCTCTTTGGGGCATGCCAAATGAGACACTTTCGAGTTACAGGAAAATCTGTTGCTCTAGGGTTGGTTTATGGCCAAAGAGACAGATCTGTCGCTACCGCTTGAGCTAAATGAACACCAGCACGTCGTCACGGGCCAGTTGGTGGGGTACGCCCGCGTCAGCACACCGGATCAGAACCTGGACCGTCAGGTAGCCCGGCTCCAGAAGGCTGGGGCGACCGAGATCTACAAGGAAAAGATCAGTGGCGCGTCCCGGGAGAGGCCACAGCTGGAGGAGATGCTGCGCTACCTGCGTAAGGGAGATCAGCTGATCGTTACGAGCATGGATCGGCTGGCGCGGTCGTTCCTCGACCTGCACACCATCGTCGATGATCTTGTTCATCGGGGAGTGTCAGTGCGGTTCCTCCGGGAGTCGCAGACCTACTCGTCCCAAAGTGACCCGGTGGCCGCGTTGATGCTTGGTGTCCTGGGCAGTGTTGCGCAGTTCGAGCGGGCGATCATGCGGGAGCGCCAGGCCGAGGGGATTGAGCGGGCGAAAAAGCGCGGCGCATACAAGGGGCGAGCGCCGGCAATGAACGAGACCAGCATCGAGCAGGCGCGCGAAATGGTCGATATGGGAGTGCCTAAGGCAGACGTTGCTCGCCGTCTAGGTGTGATGTCCAGGGACGTTGTTCTGGCCCCCGCCCGTAATGACACCGTGCCGATTCAAGAAGTATCTGTCCAGACCGCTTGCCATTGAAGGCATGTTAGAGTTTGGGGCATGTCGAGTCCCGAATCAGACAGGTCAGGGGTTGTCGGTCACACCGCCAGCCCCTTGAACCACTAGTTACGACGCCCACGATCTGTGTGGGCGTATGTCTGGCGTACCCGGGGCGCTGGCCGTGGTGACAAGAAGAACCATTTCTTGATCTCACACCTCGGAGTACTCGATGCCTTTTGCCCTCTACATGCTTGCCCTGGCGGTCTTCGTCATGGGCACTTCAGAATTCATGCTCGCGGGATTGCTCCCCGCGATCGCGACCGAACTTGACGTCTCGGTCGGCACTGCGGGCCTGCTGACCTCCGCATTCGCAGTCGGTATGGTCGTCGGCGCGCCAGTGATGGCGGCATTCGCTCGCCGTTGGCCACCGCGGCTCACATTGATCGTTTGCCTTCTCGTGTTCGCGGGAAGCCACGTCATCGGAGCGATGACACCAGTGTTCTCTCTCCTGCTCATCACCCGGGTGCTCAGCGCTCTCGCAAACGCAGGATTCCTCGCCGTAGCACTGAGCACGGCCACTACCCTCGTGCCAGCGAACCAGAAGGGGCGTGCACTGTCGATCCTGCTCTCCGGCACGACGATCGCAACCGTCGTGGGCGTCCCCGCCGGGGCACTGCTCGGCACAGCGCTGGGCTGGCGAACGACGTTCTGGGCGATCGCCATCCTCTGTATTCCCGCGGCCGTTGGAGTCATTCGTGGCGTCACGAACAATGTTGGTCGGAGCGAGACTAGCGCGACCTCACCAAGGCTCCGTGTCGAGCTCAGCCAGTTGGCGACGCCGCGGCTCATCCTGGCCATGGCACTCGGAGCGCTGATCAACGGAGGGACCTTTGCGGCATTCACCTTCCTGGCACCCATCGTGACCGAGACCGCGGGCTTGGCCGAAGCGTGGGTGTCCGTCGCGCTGGTGATGTTCGGCATCGGATCGTTCCTTGGCGTCACGATCGCAGGACGACTATCAGATCAACGACCTGGCCTCGTGCTCGCAGTCGGCGGACCGCTATTGCTGACAGGCTGGATCGTGTTGGCAGTGGTCGCATCTCATCCCGTTGCGCTTATCGTCCTCGTCCTCGTTCAGGGATTCCTGTCGTTCGGCGTCGGCAGTACTCTGATCACGCGTGTGCTGTATGCAGCATCGGGTGCGCCAACGATGGGCGGTTCGTACGCAACCGCAGCATTGAATATCGGAGCTGCAGCGGGGCCCGTGCTTGGTGCGCTCGGGCTCGCGACCGGGCTGGGGCTGCTCGCGCCGGTTTGGGTCGCTTCGGTGCTGACAGCGATCGCTCTCGTCATCATGCTTCTCACCAGACGCGCGCTTACGAAGACCGCGGCGGAGGCCAATTGATGACCCATCCGAACGCTCTTCTCACTCCTCGTGCCCGTCTCCGGTTAGCTCGGCTGATTGTCGAAGACGGCTATCCGGCCACGATCGCCGCAAAGATGGGGTCGTTTGCGGGAGAGGGCGAAATCCTACGCTAAGGCTTTGGCCAACGATATTCTCCGGTAAGATTGATGTGTTCCCAGGGGATAGGAGAAGTCGCTTGATATCTAGTATGACGTCTGTCGCACCTGCTTGATCGCGGCCGCGATAGCTAGATCGCGTTGCTCCTCTTCTCCATCCGCGTTCCAAGCTGCGGAAAGGCACCCATAAGCGTACGCCTGGTCGAGCAGGCGACGCGGATCGACGTCCAGCGCACGAGAGAATGCGTCCGCCATCTGTGCAATGCGTCTAGGATCGAGACAAAGGTCGTCTCTGTCAGCCGGATCGTAGAACATATTGGCGGCGCCAAAGCCCACTTCACCGACCAGACCGACGGGATCTATCACCAGCCAGCCGCGACTGGAGAACATGATGTTTTCATGATGCAGATCGCCATGTAGCCCACGCAGTTCCGAGGCATTGCTCATCATTTGATCGGCTATAATCGCCGCGTGGACGTAGTCAGTTTGACAACCTGCGTTTTGATCATCGCGCGCCCGCTGAAACAAAGCTGCAAAGCGATCCCGGATCGGGAGAAGGGCAGAAGGCAGGGGTTCCTCAGATGCGGCATACAGCTTCGCCATTAGTTCCGCTGCAATTTCGGTCGCCTGGTAGTCGCCGTGCTCGGCAACGATGTGAGAGAGCATTCGCTCCCCGGCATATTCGAGCAACATCAGATTGTTCTCACGACCGAGCAACCGGACTGCTCCCCTCCCATTGCGCCATACCAGATAGTCGGCCCCGCGCAGTTCATCAGCAATGTCTTCTATAGGTTTCAATCCCTTGACGATTGCAGGAGTCCCGTCTGGCAATGAAACTTTCCAAACGAGGCTGGAAAAGGTGTCCGCAATGAGAACAGGTTGCGAAACGTGCCAATGAGCAGGAAAAACAGGCGGCATGAACATCAACCCCAAGTCAGAGGGTCCAATCGCAGATAGAAGGCAAGGCGTTCGCGGTCGGGGGCTTCGATCCCCAATACATTGAATAGGACAGCGAAGGCGCGCTCTGCTTCATCTGGCGCTGCCCAGTTCTCTTCGGCGTTAGCAATCATGAGTGCCAAATCGGCATAGCGATCTGCTGTTCCGAGCCGCCCAAGGTCGATCAGACCCGTGCATTGAAGAGTTTTAGGGTCCACCATGAAGTTCGGCATGCAGGGATCACCATGGCAAACAACCATATCGGTGCGCTCTTGGTCGAGCCGCACCGGTAGCTCTCGTTCGACACGAGCCAAAAGATCGAGCTGCGGCGTACTCTTGTCCTCGTCCGGTAAGAAGTCGGGATTGACGGCATTGCGGGACACCACATCAACGGCGCGTCCGAACATTCGCGACAGCCTGCGCTCAAACGGACATTGATCAACCGATAGGCTGTGAACAGCGCCAAGTTGCTGCCCCATTGACGGCCACGCTTTGAGCAAATCCGCTCCAGACAGATCAGCCGCCGGTACTCCCGGAATTGCCGTTATCACCAAGCATGCACCCTCCTGTTCCTCCTGCCAGTTGATCACCTCGGGGCAAGCCACACCTCGACCTTTGAGCCAAATGAGGCGGTCACGCTCTCCAGCGAGCTCACCGCGGCGGGAAGCAGGTGCGATTTTCGCGAAGGCATGCCCGTCACCACGTCGAAAAACAAAATCACCAGATTCTCCGCCTCTGACAGGCAACCAGTCAGAATGCGATTCACCAAAAAAATATTAGTTCGATTCAATGGAGGTTCCTTCAGTTTTCTGATGAAGCGCGGAGGTGGCTCAACCTGCGAAAAGAAACGAGTTGCTACGTAAGTCCGAGAACATGCTTTCCATGGTCTCTGAGCTCGCCTTTGGGACCGACATATCGGTAGAGAGTGACGCGCTCGATGCCGAGTTCCTTGCAGAGATCGGAAACTGAAGTATCGCGCTGGGCCATGGCGGCTTGCGCGAGACGCACCTGAGCTTTGGTGAGCGCGAATTTTCGTCCGCCCTTGCGACCGCGCGCTCTCGCGGAGGCGAGACCCGCCATGGTGCGCTCTCGGATCAGATCCCGCTCGAACTCGGCCAAGGTGGCGAAGATTCCGAACACCATGCGACCGGACGCAGTCGTGGTGTCGATCTGAGCGGGCACTGTTGCAAAGTTAGCGATGAGGCAGCCTTTTGTCTTATTCAAAGGCCTTACATTTCAAAAACGGTGCTGTTGCAAAGTTGGGGCAGTAGGAAGACCGGCGTGGAATAATCAGGTCCATGGGCATCTTCTCCGGTCGG
>NZ_JASPJL010000023.1:0-10170 GCF_030232315.1 Corynebacterium sp. MSK039 | reverse complement strand
AGCATATACTTTCCTGAAACCTACAGGTCAACCCCTGAAAATCGGCGATTCCGGACACACTTTTTGACCCTTAACCCGCGTTAGGCGCTTGACGAGCCTAGGACGCAAGAAAACCCCTAGTCCGAAGACTAGGGGTGAACCTTTGCCGTCGGGGCAACAGGATTTGAACCTGCGACCCCTCGCTCCCAAAGCGAGTGCGCTACCAAACTGCGCCATGCCCCGGCCACACTTTCGCGAACCTAAGCTCGCGTTGCGTGCGCTCTAACCATACGTTAGCCCTGGGGAAAGTCCAAACCGCTATGCGCAGTTTGGAATCCCCCGCTATAACCGCTGGTCAGAGTGGAGGGAACGACGGGAATCGAACCCGCGTCTTCAGCTTGGAAGGCTGAGGTATTAGCCACTATACGACGTTCCCAAAAAGCAATCTTCGCATCATGCCGGCCCGGCGTGAGCACGAAGCTTGCTGTGGATAGACACCCTACACGATGGCGCGGTCAACTACCCAACCGGCGCCACCGGGGTGAGCCGCGGACTTTAGGCCTCCGGGAGGGCCGGCGCCTCACCGGTCTTCTCGTACTCGGCGAGGATGTCGATGCGGCGCTGGTGGCGCTCCGCCTCGCTCCACTCCTGGGCGATGAAGGCGTCCACGATGGCCAGCGCCTCCTCCTCGGAGTGCATGCGGCCACCCAGGCCGATCAGCTGGGCATTGTTGTGCTCGCGGGCGAGCTTCGCGGTCTCCACGGACCAGGCCAGCGCGCAGCGTGCGCCCGGCACCTTGTTCGCGGCGATCTGCTCGCCGTTGCCGGAACCACCCAGGACGATGCCCAGGGAGCCCTCGTCGGCAACGACCCGGCGGGCTGCCTCGATGCAGAAAGCCGGGTAGTCGTCGTTCGCGTCGTAGGTGTGTGCACCGCAGTCGATCACCTCGTGGCCAGCGGCCTTGAGGTGGTCTGCGATGAGGTTTTTCATGTCAAAACCGGCGTGATCGGCACCAAGATAAATTCGCATGATCTTTAGCCTACCGCAGTCTCCGTGGCGCTCGGATCCTCCGTGCGGGTCCGCTTGAGCTCGAAGAAGTGCGGGTAGCTGCCCAGGGTGACGGAGGCGTCGAACAGCTCGCCTGCCTGCTCCCCCTTTGGCACGCGGGTCAGCACGGGGCCGAAGAAGCCCCGGCCGTCGATGTCCACGATCGGGGTGCCGACCTCGTCGCCAACCAGGGAGATGCCGTGCCGGTGGGTTTCCTTCAGCTCGTCGAGGAATGCGTTCTCGGCGTGGGGGCGCAGCCCGATGCGGTCGATGAAGCCCTCCGGAAGGTCGAGCTTCTCAACGACCTCGGCGATGAGGTCGTCGTAGCAACCGATGTAGTCCCGCTCGCCGCGGTTCTCGTTGTGGATGGCCTCGCCCATCAGGGTGTAGTAATCGGCGATCTGGTCCGGGTGCTTGGTGTAGATCGCGGCAGCGGCCAGCGCCGGTGCCCAGGCTGCCTCCATGCGGTCCATGTAGGCGGAGTCGAGGTCGCGGCCGTCGTTGAGGACGGACAGGCTCATCGGGATGAAGTTCACCTTCACGTCGCGGACCTTCTCCACCTCCAGCAGCCAGCGGCTGGTCACCCAGGCGAAGGGGCAGGTGACGTCGAAGTACATGTTCAGCTCGTTCGTGGTGGCCACGGCGGGCTCCTTTCCTTTTCTTCTTCTGTTCTTCCCGCCACTGTATACATCTCGCCGGACTCCACGTTTTCTTAACGACGACGCCCTCGGGTGCAAGGAGCGGAAATCCGTGTCCGGGCCCGCGCGTAGGGTGGAGCGCATGACCTCAACGAATCTCACTCAGACCGAAGCTCAGGCCCGCGCCGAGCTGATCTCCGATGTCCACTA
This sequence comes from Corynebacterium sp. MSK039, assembly GCF_030232315.1. NCBI lineage: Bacteria > Bacillati > Actinomycetota > Actinomycetes > Mycobacteriales > Corynebacteriaceae > Corynebacterium > Corynebacterium sp. MSK039. The sequence goes on along the minus strand of NZ_JASPJL010000023.1, from coordinate 8,296 downwards.
CACCGTGGAGCTGGACCTTTCTGCCGGCGAGGATATGCAGCGCGAGCAGTTCCCGAGCCGCACCACGATCGACTTCCGCTCTGGCGCTGGCTCCACCTTCGTGGATTTCCGGGCGCGCGAGGTGAACTCCGTCCACCTCGATGGGAAGGACATCACCGAGCAGGCCATCGGTACCGGCGACTACGACGTCACCGCGGGCATCGTCCTTGCGGATCTTGCCGCGGGCGAGCACCAGCTGGTGGTCGACGCGCTGGGCGATTACTCCGTCACCGGCGAGGGGCTGCACCGCTTCCAGGATCCCGCAGACGGCAATATTTACCTCTACTCCCAGTTCGAGACCGCCGACGCGAAGCGTGTCTTCGCCTGCTTCGACCAGCCGGACATCAAGGCCACCTACTCGCTGAGCGTGCGCACCCCGCAGCCGTGGCGCGTGGTGACGAATAACGTCGTTGCGGCCGAGCTCGAGGGCGACACGGTGGTTCACCGCGCAGAGGTGGACTACCTGCTGTCCACCTACCTGATCGCCTTCTGCGTAGGGCCGTGGCACGAGGTCACCGACGTGTGGCGTGGCGAGATCACCGCCCACCCGGAGACCTCCGACGATGCGCTGGTGGAGGCGCGCGCCCGCGGCGAGATCCAGAACAGCGGTTCCCAGACCGTGCCGCTGGGCCTGTACTGCCGACAGTCCCTGGCCGAGCACCTGGACGCCGAGGAGCTGTTCACCGTCACGAAGCAGGGCTTCGACTACTACTCCGAGCACTTCGGCATCGCTTATCCCTTCTACAAGTACGACCAGGTGTTCTGCCCGGAGTACAACATGGGCGCGATGGAAAACGCCGGTGTGGTGACGATCCGCGACGAGTACGTCTTCCGGTCTGCAGCCAGCCACTATGAGTACGAGCGCCGCGCGGACACGATCCTCCACGAGCTGGCACACATGTGGTTCGGCGACCTGGTGACGATGACCTGGTGGGATGACCTGTGGCTCAACGAGTCCTTCGCCACCTGGTCCGCTGCCATGAGCCAGGCCAATGCCACCCGCTTCGACACCGCCTGGGTGACCTTCGGCAATAAAGAAAAGGCCTGGGCCTATGCTCAGGACCAGCTCTCCACCACCCACCCGGTGTTCACCGATGCCTCCGATATCGTCACCGTGGACGCCAACTTCGACGGCATCACCTACGCCAAGGGCGCAAGCGTGCTCAAGCAGCTCGCCGCCTACGTGGGCCTGGAGGCCTTCTTCGCCGGGGTGCGCACCCACTTCGCGGCACACGCCTGGGAAAACGCCACCTTCGACGACCTGCTCTCCGCGCTGGAGCGCTCCAGCGGCCGGGACCTGTCGGACTGGGCGGATCAGTGGTTAAAGACCACCGGCATCAACACGCTCAAGGCCAGCTTCGATGTCGTCGATGGCGCCTACCGGAACTTCGCCGTCGAGCAGAGCGGGGCGGCCCCGGGGGCCGGCGAAACCCGTACCCACCGCATCGGCATCGGCATCTACCGCACCGACGACGACGGGCAGCTCAGCCGCATCACCCGCGTGGACGCCGACGTCGCTGGGCCGACCACCGCGATCCCGGAGCTAGATGGAACCCCGGCGGGCGAGCTCGTCATCGTCAACGACGACGACCTGAGCTACGCCTTCATCGAGCTGGACGCGGATTCCCTCAAGGTGGCGACCGAAAACATCACCGCGATCGCCGACCCGATGCCGCGCTCCCTGATCTGGTCCGCGGCCTGGAACATGACCCGAAATGCTCAGATGAAGGCCCGCGACTTCGTGGCACTCGTCGCGCGTGGTGCGGTCGCGGAGACCGAGATGGCGGTGCTGGAGCAGGTCCTCGCGCAGTCCCGCGTGGCGGTGAGCACCTACGCTGCCCCGCAGTGGCGCCAGCAGGGCTGGGAACTGCTGCGCGAGACCTTCCTGCGCGGCATGAAGGAAACCACTGGCCAGGCGCAGCTGGCCTTCGCCCGCGCGTTTGCACACAGCGTCCACAGCGCCGAGTCCGCCCAGATCTTGCAGGAGCTGCTCGGCGGAGACGCGGCGAACTATGCGCCGGGGCTGGAGATCGACCAGGACCTGCGCTGGCAGTTCCTCATCGCCCTGGCCGCCAGCCAGGACGAAAGCGGGGAATCCGAAGAGCAGGTGGACGCGCGAATCGCCGAGGAGGAAACCCGCGATGCGTCCTCCTCCGGTGCGATGCTAGCGCTGGAGGCACGCTCGGCCGTCCCGACCGCCGAGGTCAAGGCCGCAGTGTGGGAGGAGATCACGCAGCGTGGCCCGCAGCTCTCCAACCTCGCGCTGCGCCACCGCATGGCGGGGCTGACCCGGGTGGGTCAGGGCGCGCTGCTGCAGCCCTTTGGCCCTAGCTACGTGGCCAATGCCGCCCGCCTGTGGGAGGAGCTCAGCCCCGAGATGGCACTGCGCACCCTCTCCGGCATCTACCCGGCCTGGGACCTCACCGAGGAGACGGACCGCCAGGTCGCCGAGCTGATCGAAGCCCCGGATACCCCGGCCGGACTGCGCCGCACCCTGCGAGAGGGCCGCGACCGGGTGGCTCGCGCCAAGACCGCCCAGGCCTTCGACGCCACCGCGTAGTGGCTTAAGACGTGGTGCCGGAGCCAGCTCGAGACTAGACGGCCCGCGGCTACAGCCGGGAAAACGCTAGTCTCGGGAGGAAAGAACCAGCCGCGGCGGGGGCTCCGGCCCCGTTCGCGTGCACCGATGGGTGGCCCGAATGGCAGGCACCCCAGAGAGGAAAAGTTAAGGAACAATGGGCACTTTTTATGATGCAGTTGGGGGCGAGGAAACCTTCCGCACCATCGTGTCCGAGTTTTATAAGCAGGTGAAGGACGACGACATCCTGGGCCCGATGTACCCAGCCGACGACATGGCGGGTGCTGAGGACCGGCTGCGCTGGTTCCTCGCGCAGTACTGGGGCGGGCCGGAGACCTTCAACGAGAAGCGCGGCCACCCCCGCCTGCGGATGCGCCACGCCCAGTTCCACATCAACGAGGCAGCTCGCGACCGATGGCTGGAGCTCATGGCTAATGCCATGGAGACCGTGGACGAGAAGACCCTGCCGGCCGAACACCGAGCCGCAATGTGGGATCACATGGAGCGAGTAGCGCAGATGCTGGTCAACGAACCGACCATGCGCTCCGGGCGCTCCTGGGACGCCTAAGGCAGGCGCGCCAGTCCCCCGGGACGCGGGGAGTAGAGGGTGCCGAAGACCCCGTCCAGCCGGATCCAGGATCCGGTGGCGGCCACCCGCACCACGTCGAGTTGGCGCCCTGGATGCTTCTCCTGCAGCGCGGCTGGCGGTGGGCTGATGATGCCCGTCGCCCCGGCTGTAGCGACCATCCGGCCGGTGATGTTCACCAGCTGGGGCGCAGCGCCCCCGGCCGGATCTCCGTTGGAGGTCTCCCCGGAAAAGCCCTGCCCAGCCTCGCTGGTGACCTCCACCAGCTCCTGGTCCAGCATCGAAGGGGCTAGCCCCGCGGGTCCGCCGCGCAGCTCGTGCTCCTCCTCCATCTCGCGGTAAACCTCCCGCAGCACCTCGGCGGGCACCCAATCCACCAGCTGGAAACCGCTGACGGGTGGCAGGGCGCCCAGCCACATCATGTCCACGCTGGTGCCCAGATCGAAGGTGGCGTCGGATTCACCTGGCCCGCCATCGGTGCCCGCGGAGCCAGCCCACTGCTGCAGCGCATCCTTCACTGCTGCTGCCCGCACGACGGTCGAGTCGGCGTCGTCGTCCTGTCCGTCCAGCACCGCCCCGGGCAAGCGCTGGCTGAGAGCGCAACCAAGTGGGGTGGAGAAGAAAATGTCCAAGCCATCCGGCAATGGGCGCAGCCGAGCGAGCGCCTCGGGGTCCATGCTCAGCACCCGCTCCGCCACACTTGCGATTCGACGCGCCACGGAGCGCGGGGCCTTGTTCACCATTCGCAGCTGCACACTCATGGCCACCAGCCTAACCACACGCCTAAGGCTATGTGCCCTTGAGGTTCAGCACCTGGCGCAGCTCGTGGACGACCTCGACCAGGTCGCGGGCGTCCGCCATCACCTGATCGATGGGCTTATAGGCGTCCGGGATCTCGTCCACCCACGCCGCGCCCGGCCGGTAGACGATGCCGGACATCCGCTGGTCAAGGTCCTCGGCGGTATAGCGCTTCTTCGCAGCCCGGCGCGAGAGCACCCGGCCGGCGCCGTGCGGGGCGGACCAGAAGGCCTGCGGGTTTCCCTTGCCGCGGGTGACGTAGGAGCGCGCACCCATGCTTCCGGGGATAAGACCCGGGCGACCAGCTTCCGCGTTGATCGCCCCCTTCCGGGTCAGCCACAGCGTGCGCCCGTCGATCGTCACGGGTTCGGTGTAGTTGTGGTGGGTGTTGATGCGCTCGACTTCCACCGCGCCATTTTCGGCGTTGCCCTGCCCCGTCGCGCCCTGCTCCCCCATCGCGCGGGCCAGCTGGTCTACGAAGCGGTCCATCATCTCCTCGCGGTTGGCCAGGGCGAAGGACTGCGCCCAGTGCAGCTCGGCGATGTACTGATCGAATTCCGGGGTGCCCTCCCGCAGGTAGGCGTGGTCGCGGTGCGGCAGCTCGATGCCCGCCTCGGCGCATTGCTGCTGGGCGATGCGGATGTGTTTCTGCGCGATCTTGTTGCCCACTCCGCGGGAGCCGGAGTGCAGGAAGCACCAGACCCGACCCAGCTCGTCGATGCACAGTTCAATGAAGTGATTGCCGCCGCCCAGGGAGCCGAGCTGCTCGCGCCATTTCGGGGAATGGGACAGGTCCACCCCATCGCGCGTAGCGTGCTCCTCCAGCTCCGCGATCCGGCGTGCGGTGTGGTCCAGGTGGATCTTCTTGTTGTAGTTGCCCGGCGAGAGCGGAATCGCGCGCTCTAGCTCGTCACGCAGTGCGACGAGATCCAGGTCGGCGATGTCTGCTTCCGTGTACTTCGTGCGGGCGGCGATCATGCCACAGCCGATATCCACGCCGACCGCTGCGGGGATGACCGCCCCTGCGGTGGGGATGACGGTGCCGACCGCACTCCCCATCCCGAAGTGCGCGTCCGGCATGAGCGCGACGTGCGGGGTGACGATGTCCAGCGTGGCCAGGTCGATGGCCTGCTGTTCGGTCCCCTCATCGAGGATGGATGCCCAGGACAGGACGCGGGGCGCGATCTTCTTCGGCATGGTCTTCCTTTCTTTTTTCCTGTGAGCTGTGGTTCCCGCTCCTGGTGGGACGTCCGTTGCGGGCTGAGGTAGCTATCCGGTCACCTTCGGTAGGACGTGCTCGGCGATTTCTTCGATCTGCTCGCCGGCTCGGTGCGTGGAGCCCAGCAGGTTGATGCTGACGTGGTTGATCCCGATCTCTCGTTGGGAGTTCAGCAGGGAGACCAGGGTGTTTCGCCCGAGTCGGTAGCCGAAGGTTCCGCCCTGGGCGGGGGCGTCCGGGTCCTCGTGCAGGTCGATCCACATCGCCTCCAGGAAGGGTTTGAAGGCACCTTCCCCGCACGCGTCGACGACAGCTTCGCGCCACTGGTCGACGTTCTTCTGTTGGATGGCGAGTCCCTTGTGGTACATGAACCAGCCGTCAGTGTGCTCGGCTTTCCACTCCAGGCTCTGCTGACAGGAGCCGGTGGCCAACACGGGCACGTGGTGGGCGGTGGGTTTGGGGAGCACTTCGGCGCCGCCGACTTTTCCTTCGGACCATCGGATTGGGCGCATGCTGGTGCGCAGTGCCTTGGTGTAGACGGCGAGGTGCTCGCGGAAGCGTTCGTCCCTGGCGCCCTGCTCTTGGTTGAATGCGGGGAACTCTTCCGGGCGGTCGCCGGTGGCGATACCCATGAGGAAACGCCCGCCACTCAAGCGGTCCAGGCTTGCCGCCCGCTTGGCCATCAACAGGGGGTGTTGGAAGGGGACGACGATCGCTGCGGTCCCCAGCGCGATTGTCGAGGTCTGCGCGGCGATGTAACTCAGGTACATCCAGGGGTCGTAGACCTGCCCGTCGTCGCCGAAGGTCTCCACGCTCAGGGGGATGTCGCGTGCCCAGACAGCAGAAAAGCCGCCGTCCTCGGCGAGGCGAATCAGGCGTAGCTGTTCGGCGAGGTCGGCGGCGGGATCTGCACTACTCCCCGATCCTGCTGGGCTGGCTACCTCCGTGGGGCGTTCGTTATCGCGGCGCCCGATGGGCAGGGAGAGCCCCACCGACAGCCGGCCGGGAGCGAAGTTGCGCTGGTAGCCAGGCAGCTCGGTGATGGGGGTATCGGAGATTGAACGCAACGGGGTCATACCGCCCACGCTAGTACAGCGCGAGCGGCAAAGCCCCTGCTTAGCGGGTTAAGCGCTTAGCGAGTCAGGCGGCGGTGCGTGACGCGGGACGGGCGTGCCGCCTCCGGGCCGAGGCGCTCGACCTTGTTCTTCTCGTAGTCCTCGAAGTTGCCCTCGAACCAGTACCACTGGCCCTCAGCAACGTTGCCCTCCCAGGCGAGGATGTGGGTACAGGTGCGGTCCAGGAACCAGCGGTCGTGGGAAATCACGACGGCGCAGCCCGGGAACTTCTGCAGCGCGTTCTCCAGGGAGCCGAGGGTCTCGACGTCGAGGTCGTTGGTGGGCTCATCCAGCAGGATCAGGTTGCCGCCCTGCTTCAGCGTCAGCGCGAGGTTCAGGCGGTTGCGCTCACCACCGGAGAGCACCTTGGACGGCTTCTGCTGGTCCGCACCCTTGAAGCCGAATGCGGAGAGGTACGCGCGGGATGGCATCTCGTTCTGGCCGACGACGATGTAGTCCAGGCCGTCGGAGACGACCTCCCACACGGTCTTCTCCGGGTCGATGTTCTCACGGTTCTGGTCCACGTAGCTCAGCTGCACGGTGGAACCGACCTTGACCTCGCCGGAGTCCGGCTCCTCCAGACCAACGATGGTCTTGAACAGCGTCGTCTTACCCACACCGTTCGGACCGATAACGCCGACGATGCCGTTGCGCGGCAGAGTGAAGGAGAGATCCTTAATCAGGACGCGGTCGCCGAAGCCCTTGGTGAGGTTGTTGACCTCCACGACCTGGTTGCCCAGGCGCGGCGGGGTCGGGATCTGGATCTCCTCGAAGTCGAGCTTGCGGTACTGCTCGGCCTCCGCAGCCATCTCCTCGTAGCGCTCGAGGCGGGCCTTGTTCTTCGCCTGGCGGGCCTTCGCGCCGGAGCGGACCCAGGCCAGCTCTTCCTTCAGGCGCTTCTGCAGCTTGGCGTCCTTCTTACCCGCGACCTCGAGGCGCTTGGCCTTGGTCTCCAGGTAGGTGGAGTAGTTGCCCTCGTAGGGGTAGAGCTTGCCGCGGTCGACCTCACAGATCCAGCCTGCGACGTGGTCGAGGAAGTAACGGTCGTGGGTCACGGCCAGGACGGCACCCTTGTAGTCGGCCAGGTGCTTCTCCAGCCACAGGACGGACTCGGCGTCCAGGTGGTTAGTCGGCTCGTCGAGCAGCAGCAGATCCGGCTCAGAGAGCAGCAGCTTCGCCAGGGCGACGCGGCGGCGCTCACCACCGGAGAGGTTGGTCACCGGCTCGTCGGACGGCGGGCAGCGCAGGGCCTCCATGGCCTGCTCGATCTTGGAGTCAACCTCCCAGGCGTCGGCGGCGTCGAGCTCCTCCTGGAGCTTGCCCATCTCCTCCATGAGCTCGTCGGTGTAGTTGGTCGCCATCTCCTCGGCGATCTGCTCGAAGCGCTGCTTCTTTTCGAAGATGTCGCCCAGGCCCTCTTCGACGTTCTCGCGGACCGTCTTCTCCTCGTTCAGCGGCGGCTCCTGCTGCAGGATGCCCACGGTCGCGCCCGGGTCGTGGAAGGCCTCACCGTTGGAGGGCTGATCCAGGCCGGCCATGATCTTCAGGATCGAGGACTTACCGGCGCCATTGGGTCCCACGACGCCGATCTTGGCGCCCGGGTAAAACATCATCGTGACGTCATCGAGGATGACCTTGTCGCCGTGCGTCTTGCGCACGTTCTTCATGGTGTAGATAAATTCGCCCACGGTGAACTACTTCAGCCTTTCCGTTGAAGAAAAAGTTCGATAAATCGCTGCCCCATAGTCTACGTGTTCGGCACCGATTTCAAGATTCCGCTGCTGCCCTCTCTGATTCAGTTCCTACTGCAAGACCAACGGCCGGGGCGCCCCCTTTCGCCCCGGCCGTTGTCTCCCCCGCTACCTGCGGATCCCCCGATTCCGCAGCCCGTTACCTTGTGAGTGTCCCCGATAATGGGGATAGTCGCTGGTCCCGGTATGGCTTACCTGCCCTGTAGTTTC
>NZ_JASPJL010000022.1:0-10729 GCF_030232315.1 Corynebacterium sp. MSK039 | reverse complement strand
GATGCAATATCGGAATCAGACCCTTGAACCCCTCACCGCCTAGAATTAAACCAGTCCAACTTTCGGGGGCTAGTTCAAAGCGTTGGCGGGGATTTTGACGTCCTAAAAAGGAAAACGCACCGGTGCCGAGGGGTGGTGGATACCACTCCCCCGGTCGGGATGAGTTCTAGAAGAGGCCCTCGTTCTTCTTGCCGGTATCGGTGACCGTGTGCTCACGGGAGTCCACCTGCTCGTCGTTAGCGGTGGCGGTGTCCTCCTTGTGGCGGCCGGTCTGGGTGACCTCAAGGTAGTTGTAGAGGCGGCCTTCCTTGGTCTTGCCGTCGCCGAAGTCCAGGGCCGCGACGGTTGCGGTGTCGCCGGAGTTAATCGGGTTGGAGAGCGTGACGGTGAAGCTTCGGGTGGAGGTCTCCGGGTCGAAGCCCTCATCGAAGATGTGCGCACCGTTCATGCCGCGCGGGGTGATGAGGCGGTCAACGCCCTCCGGGCCCTTGTCGGTCTTCACGTTGATGCGGAAGGTCGTCAGCGGATAGTCCTGGTAGTAGCGCTGGCTGCCGACGTTCTTCACCTTCAGGACGACGGTTCCGGCGAAACCCTTCGCCTTGGCGCCGGAGGTCTGGAAGTACGGCTCGAGGTCATAGTCGGCCTGGTTGGACGCAGCGGCGTGGGAGAAGTCCTGGTCGATTTCTTCCTGCGCAGTGGCAGCACCAACCGCACCGCCGATTCCGCTGAGCGCGGCGACGGTGGCCAGGCCTGCGGTGGCCAGGCGGAGGGAGTTCTTGGTTTTCTGCATTAGGCTTCCTCTTCCTCGAGCGTGGTGGTTTCGGACTTGGCGGCGATCTCTTCAGCCTCGGCTGCCTTGTCTGGCTCTGCTTCCTTGGTCACGGCCTCCGGGGACTCGCCCTGGGTCGGCTGCGCGTCCTCCTGGACCTCCACCGGCTCGCCTTGTGGCTCGGTGCCTTCCTCGACCTTCGCGCCCTCGGCGGCGCCGGCCGGGTTCTCGTAGAGCTTCACGTTGACCTGGTTCTTGATCGGGGTGAGGGCGGTCCAGCTGCGCGGGGTGGACCAGGTGCCGTTCGGCTTGCAGTACTGCTGGGTGCCGGTCATGGTGATGGTGCGGAAGCCGTAGGTGGCCTCGCCGGTCTTTCCTGCTGGCACGTCGTATGGGCCGATGCTCTGGCCGACTTCCCAGCTCAGGGAGTAGGAGGCTTCGAAGCCCAGGGTCTTGGCCAGGGAGTAGGTGATACCGGTGGAGACGTTGCCCTTGTCCCCGCTGGCTCCGCCGCCGAGGTTGGCGGTGGTGGTGGAGGTCCGGTCGCCCTTAACGGAAAGCTGAATGGACTGGGACTTGGACAGGTCCTGGGTCAGCGGGATGGTGTCGGCGGTCCCGTTGGTCGCAGAGATCGTGCCGGCCGGGGTGAAATTATCCTTGACCTTGTAGACAACGGTGCGGAAGTCCTCCCCAGAGTTACACACTGGGCGCGGGTTGAGGATATTGGCCTTGATGTGGTCGCTACCGTGGTAGGTGTTGACGATCGGCAGGTCAACGTTGGTTTTCGGGGTCTCCGGGTAGTGATCGTTCAGGGTGTCTGCCTGGGCCTGGCCGGCCAAGCCGGTGGCCATGAGGCCGAGAGTTGCTACTGCGGCGGCGCACTTACCGGCCGTCGAGGTTTTGCGGGTGAACACGAAAGAATTCTCCTCCTCGGTGTGAAGCTGACTGCGTGACGCTGACTCTGTGTTAGCGGCACCGATACGATAACCACCCTCGAACAGCCACTTGGTTAATGGAGTGAAACCTCAAAGTTAACCAGAGATCACCCCTAAGAGCCCTCTTAAAGCAGGCCACGAACCCCTAACAAGCCTTCCACCGGCATGTTCGCGCGCCTCAGATTTACAGCTCGCATGCACAAGTCGATATCAATAGATATCGTTCAACGACTACCGAATACATGCGTGACATGACACGCTCGCGGAGTAGTGAACCCAGCTAGCAGCGCGTCACACAGTACTGAATCGTTCAGATAAAAATCCCCTGAAAATTTTTCCTAACCCGCGAAAACAGCCTGCTCTACCCCCACCTGGGGGAGCTAACGGGAGGGGAGGCTAGGCCTTAAACGCCCGGCTGGCAGTGCGGGCACCACCAGATGATGCGTTCCAACTCCCCGGCGTCCAGTACCGGGTCCCCGCCTGCGAAACGCCCCCCGAGGGTGGACTGTTCGATTGTTTCCCCGCAGCGTCGGCAGGGCTTCGCCGCGCGGCCGAAAACGAAGGTGCCCATCCCGGGGCGCCGGTCACCAGTGAACACTCGGTGCGGCTCCAGCCGGTTCTCCCACATCACCCGGCGCGCCAGGTCCAGCGCCTGCGCCACCTTCTCCTCCCCAACGCGGCCGACGGGCACGGCGGGGTGCAGGCCGATGAGGAACATGACCTCGGCGCGGTACTCATTGCCGATACCGGCGACGTTGCGCTGGTCCAGCAGCGCGGCGCCCAGGCTCCGCTCGGGACGGCGCAGGATCCGCCGCAGGGCCTCGTCTCGCCCCGTCCGCCCGGCGTCCCGGAATTCTTCGCTGGCCCAGCCGGGGTCCAGGATGTCCGGCCCCAGGTGCTGAACCACGGTGGCGTAGTCGCGGGCCGGAAACAGGCGCACGAAGCCCAGCTCGTGGCCGACGACCTCGATGGGTGGCCCGCCTGGGTGCTGGGGGCTTAGGCGCAGCACGACCCGGGCGGTGTAGCCCGGGCGGCGCCACCGGCTGCCCGCGGCGTGGATGGCCCACACACCCTCCATCTTCAGGTGAGTGTGCAGAATCCGCTCCCCAGCCTGAATGAACAGGTGCTTGCCATAGGGCCAGACCGCCCGGACCCGCTCGCCGGTGATGGAAGCCGTGGCCAGCGCGGGCACCCGGAAGTCGCTGTGCAGCACTTCGCGGCCAGGCATCCACTTCAGCCTATTGGCCAGCTGCAGGACGGAATCTCCCTCGGGCATTGCCCGCCTCCTTTCGGCTCTTCTTGATCTCACCTGAGCTCGGCCCTGGTTGCCGAGCTGCCACATCTCATTGCCGGAGTACCGCCCCTGTGGTGGGCAGTGCGCTGGCGCGCTACGTCGCACGGCCTCAGCCACGGATGCTCAGGCCCTTCGGGGTGAGCCGCGCCCCCGCAGCGATCCAGCCCTGGGTGGGCAGATCCATCACGGATGCGCCATTGATCCTGTCAATCGTGACCGGGGAGAGCCGCCCGGCGCGAATCGTACTGCTCAGCGCGACGATGATGGCGTCGATCGTCGGCTGGCTGATGGCTCCTGGCGGGGTGTCGTCGGCCATGCTCGGCGCGTCGAAGGCGGTGAGCGTCCTGCCACCCCGGGTGAAATGCGCGACCAAGCGGCCACGATCCAGCACCACGAAGGCTCCCGCACCCCGGGTCAGCCGGGCGGGCTCGCCGTCAAGGCTAGGCCACGGCAGGGCCGCACCGTAAGGGTTGGCCACGTCACCGGCGGCCAGCAGCACCGGCCCGTCCCCCGCCCTGCTGGCGGGCGTGCCATCCGCCTGAGGGTTCGCACCGTGGTCTTCCAGTTGTCGCAGCTGCCGGATCACCGCGTGCGGGGCAAATTGCGCCCCGCCGAGGCCCTCGATGACGTATCCGCGCAGCACCGCGCCGGAATCCTCCCAGGCGCTCAAGGTCCGGTAGGCCTCCGCGAAACCACCGGCGTGATGTTCCGCCATCACAGCCCCGCGCGTGACCACGCCATAACGATCAATCCACGCCTCACTGCGGGCCAGGGCACGCTCCGCGTCGGTCACATCGATCTCTAGCAGCGGGGCGAGTGCTGCCCAGCGCCCCGGCACCGACTGGTGCGCGTTCATCGCCTGGCGCCGCTGCCGGATGCGGTCCATCGACTCGTTGCCGGCCATCTGCGCAAAACTGCTGCGCCCCATCCGCAGCCGCCGCGCCGATCCCCTCCCGCGGTTGCGGCGGGGTGCCCGGCGGGCGGTGGCACCACTTTGTTTTCCGGACGTCAACCTCGCCCGGAGCGCGGCGAAACCATCGGGAGCAATGAGGCCACAGTCGAAGAGCTCCCACAGGGCGTCGTCGACCTCGTGATAGGCCGCGCCCGTAGCCCGGGTGAGCTCGGCGGCGAGGAAAGCCCCGCCACCGGACATGTGTTCCAACAGCTGGGTGGCGACCATCGAGAGCTGCGGGGCCTCCGCCGGCTCGTCGATGAGCAGCGGAGCGATGTCCGCGGGCAGCAGGCTGACGAGGGCGTCATTAGTCCCCGCGGTCCCCACCCTGCGCAGGATGATCTCCCCGGTGGCCAGCAGGTCGTCGAGATCTCCTGGCTGATAGTCCGGGATCCGGCTGGGCAACACCAGGGTTTCCCAGGCGCTGGTAGGCAGTGCGACCCCGGCGAGCTGTTCGATGACTTCGCCGAGCTCCTCCCGCTCGGAGCTGCCTACCCCATGCCAGTCCACGAGGAACTCCGCATAGGTCTGCGGGCTGACTGGCTCCACGGCCCCGCGGGCGGCGGCGAGCGTGGCCGAGCGCAGGCGACGCAGCATACCGGTGTCGATATATTCCGTAGCCTGCTCGGTTGTACCCTCACCGCCACCTGCGGTGAAGTGGCCCGATTCAAGCCGGCGCTGGCCGACCCAACGTTTCAGCAAAGATTCGGCGGTGGCTGCACCCAGCCCGAACTCTGCAGCCACGCGGGCAGGGGTCACCGGACCCTGGTGTCGCATGAAGCGCAGCACCAGCTGGTCGATGGCGTCATCCACCTGCGCAGGATCGGCGGCCACGCCAGGTGGGACGGGCACGCCGAGCCCGTCGCGGAGCACCGGCATATCCTCAACGACCGCCCAGCGGCTGGCCCCGCCGAAGGTCACCTCGGCGATGCGCTGCGGAACGAGCTCTGCCAGTTCCGCCAGAACGGCCTCCCGGTTCTCTGGCACCAGGCGGTCGCCGACCTGCTCCCGGGTCAGGGGCCCCAGGGCCCGGATCATGTCGATGGCCTGCTCAGCGGTGCCGGCCTGGCGGCCATCGGCCAGCCATTGCGCGGCCGACACCACCCGCTCGATCGCCGCGGAGTCCAGCTGCAGGCCTCCGGCGCTCTTACCCAGCAGCTTGGCCAGCAGCGCGGGGTCCACCGCCAGCGCGGCGGCCCGCTCCGCGGAATCACCTTCGTACATGAACGCGCTGGTGTAGGTGAACAGGAGGGATTCGGCGAAAGCGCTCGGCCCCTCGGTGGTGACCTCCGCGACCCGCACGCCGGAACTGCCACCCCGCACACCAAGCTTCTTCAGCAATTTGGTGAGCGCATCCAGCTGGTAGACGTCGTGGAGGCATTCGCGCATGCTCTCCACCATGATCGGGAACTCGGGGTGCTCCCGGGCCACGTCCAGCAGCTGGGAGGCCCGCTGCCGCTGCTGCCACAGCGGCTGCCGCTTACCCGGGTTGCGCCGCGGCAGCAGCAAGGCCCGAGCCGCACACTCCCGGAACCGCCCGGCGAAGAGCGCGGAGCTGCCCACGTTGTCCATTACATCGGCCAGCACGACCTCCGAAAGCTCACCCGGCTGCCCGTCGCCCCGGCCCGCGATATCCTTCCGGCTCCCAGCACCGTCACCACCAGCGCCCTGGCGAACAGCTCCCTCCCCGACTCCAGGCCTGGTCTCCCGGAAGAACTGCCCCAGCAGCAGGTCCGCCCCCGGTGGCTCCTCGGAATAGGGCAGGCGCAACACCAGCCCGTCGTCCCCGGCCACGGCCATCGCGTCGATCCCGGTCTCCCGCTGCAGCACCGCGCCCAGCGCCATCGCCCACGGGGCATTGACCCCACGGCCATAGGGCGAGTGGACGATCACCCGCCAGTCCCCGATCTCGTCCCGGAAACGCTCCATCAGCAGGGTGCGCTCGTCTGGCAGGATCCCCGTGGCTTCCTTCTGATCCCGGTAGTAACCGTCCAGATTCTCCCGGGTGTTATCGCAGATGAACGGGGCCGCGTGCAGGTCGCCCACGGTGCCACTGCCCCACTGCCGGCGATGCTCGCCGATCGCGGTACCCAGTTCCACCGGCCGGCCGGCGGCGTCCCCGACCCAAAACGGCAACCGCCCCGTGTGCCCCGCCGCTGGCACGACGATGACCTGGTCGCGGTTGATCTCCGTGATCCGCCAGCTGGAGGCCCCGAGCGTGAACACGTCCCCCACCCGGGACTCGTAGACCATCTCCTCGTCGAGCTCCCCGACGCGCCGGGCGCCCTCCTCACCTGCGGCGAGGAAGACTCCGAACATGCCGCGGTCCGGGATCGTCCCGCCGCTGGTAGCCGCCAGCCGCTGAGCGCCGGGGCGAGCCTGCAGCGTTCCCGCCGCTGGGTCGTACACCACCCGGGGTTTCAGGTCCGCGAAGTCGGTGCTGGGATAGTGCCCGCTGATCAGCTCGATCACGCCGTCGAAGGCATCCCGCGGCAGCGCTGCATAGGAATAAGCCCGGCGCAGCGCACGCCACCAGCACTCCACGTCCAGCGTTCCGCTCGCCGCTTGCCCCTCCTTATTTTCCGACGTCAACGCCCCGGCCTCCGCACCCGACGGCGGATTCGTGAACCCCAGCTGGGCCTGCACCGCAGCGGCGATCGTCTGCTGCGCGAGCACGTCCAGCGCATTCGTGATGATCTGCAGCGGTTCCAGCTCGCCCGCGTACAGCCGGTGGGTGATCACGGTGGCCGCCTCGGCGTCCTGCTTGTGCAGCGGGTAGATCGTGGCATGCGAGGTCGCGCCCACGGTGTGCCCGGCGCGCCCGCAGCGCTGGACCGCGGAGGCCACTGAGGGCGGGGCTCCCACCTGCACCACGTGGTCCACCAGGCCCATGTCGATGCCGAGCTCCAGGGAGCTGGTGGCGACCACGCAGCGCAGGGTCCCGGACTTCAGCGCTGCCTCGATGTCGGCGCGCTCCTCCTTGGACACCGAGCCGTGGTGGG
Organism: Corynebacterium sp. MSK039; assembly: GCF_030232315.1. Taxonomy (NCBI): domain Bacteria; kingdom Bacillati; phylum Actinomycetota; class Actinomycetes; order Mycobacteriales; family Corynebacteriaceae; genus Corynebacterium; species Corynebacterium sp. MSK039. Next base: position 3,777 of record NZ_JASPJL010000022.1, on the reverse strand, counting down.
CACGGGCGATGACAGCCGGCACGCCGGTGACCTGAGTGGATTGCGCCATGAGCTGCGCGGGGTCGCGACGGGTGGGGGCGGCGATGGACTCCGGGTCGTGCTCCTCAGCCCAGAGCTCGTTGAGCGCCCCGGTGAGCCGCTCGGCAGCGCGCCGCGAGTTCACGAAGACGAGTGTTGCCCGGTTCTCCATGACTTGCTGGTAGATGGCGTGCTGGACGTGGGGCCAAACGGATTTTTGTTGTGGGAGGGCGGATTCCTTATCCACTCCGCTGGCCACCCGCGCCCCGGAGCCCAGGGCGGAGGCACCGCCCAGCCCCTCGCCGATGAGGCTGGGTCCGACGAGGGCTTCGTCGATCAGCGCTTTTTCCGCGACGTCGCCGCCTTCCGCAAGTCCTCCGCCACCGTGTCCGGCGCCGGCTGCACCCTGGTCCCCGTCGGTGCCCGCCTGGGTATCGCCAGTTGGGTCTTCGTAGCGCGCGGCGTCGAGATCTTCGGCAGCCGGCGGATCCTGGAAGTCCGGCACCACGCTGCGAACCTGGACGTCCCAATCCTTCCTGATCGCCGGGTTGACCACCGTGACCGGCCGGTCGCCGCCGAGGAAGCTGGCCACCGCATCCACCGGGTTCACCGTCGCCGACAGGCCGATGCGCTGCACCGCACGGCCGGTGAGCAGCTCCAGCCGTTCCAGGGAAAGAGCCAGGTGGGCACCTCGTTTGGTCCCGGCCACCGCGTGGATCTCGTCCACAATGACGGTGTCCACCCCACGCAGCGTCCCCGCCGCCTTCGAGGTCAGCATGAGGTACAGGGACTCCGGGGTGGTGATGAGGATCTCTGGCGGATTGCGCAGCAACTTTGCCCGCTCCGACTGCGGGGTGTCCCCGCTGCGCACGCCCACCCGAACCGGGGCGACGTCCTCCCCCATCGCCGCGGCGGTGCGCGCGATACCTGCCAGCGGGGCGGCGAGGTTGCGGTCAACGTCCACCCCAAGTGCCTTGAGCGGCGAGATATACAGCACACGGGTGGGGGTCTGCGGGTCGGCTTGATCTGCCGAAGGGTGGGAAAGCACACCCGTGCGCGTCAGCTCGGAGAGCGACCACAGGAACGCCGCCAGCGTCTTACCGGAACCGGTAGGGGCGACGACCAACGTGTTCTCCCCTGCGCTAATGGCCCGCCACGCCTGGGATTGGACGACCGTCGGCTCGTGGAACACGTCCCGGAACCATGCGGCTACTGGGGCATGAAATTGATCCAAGTCGGCGGAGGGCATGAGTCCATACAACCAGAAGCGCTAAGGTGTAGACCATGACACAAGGACTAGGCTCAGGCGACGCGCTCGACGATGCCACGCTCTGTGCCCGTTTGGCTCGCAGCACCGGGGACATCCTCACCAGCATTCGCACTGCTGGTGCACCGGACCCCCTCCTGGTGGACTCCGACGGGCTTGGTAAGTCCGGCGATAAGGTCGCCCAGGCCTGGATCGCGCGTGTGCTGAGCCTGCACCGCCCCGATGACGCCATCCTCTCCGAGGAGGCGGAGGACGATCCCTCCCGCCTGGACAAGTCCCGGGTGTGGGTGATCGACCCGCTGGACGGCACCCGTGAATACGCCAGTGCCCGGAATGACTGGGCCGTACACATTGCCCTCACGGTCGACGGCGAGGTTGTCGAGTCCGCGGTCGGCATGCCAGAAATGCACACCGTCTACAGTGCCGCCGACTACCGGGAGGGCCGGGCGAAGGCGGACTTCGGTGAACTGAACAACCGCCTCGTCATCAGCCAAAACTCCACCCCGCAGATCGCGGTCGACGTGGCCGAGGATCTGGGCATGGAGGTCACCCGCCTGGGCTCCTGCGGCGCGAAGGCCATGAGCGTGGTGCGTGGGGACAACGATGCGTACATCCACGCCGGCGGCCAGTACGAGTGGGATAACGCCGCCCCGATCGGCGTCGCCCTGGCAGCAGGACTGCACTGCAGCCGCCTGGACGGCACGCCCGCGACCTATAACGAGCCGGATCCGTACCTCCCGGACCTGGTGATCTGCCGCAAGGAGATCGCCGAGGACCTGTTGGCAAGCATCCAGAAGTTTCTCTAGTTCGACCCCTCGCACGGGCGGTCGACTGCGTCGCGGGGCTTTTGCCTAGACTATGAGGCATGTCAGAGGCTCAATCTTCCCCTACTATCGCCACGCCCTACGAGGATCTGCTCGCCAAGATCCTCGCGGAGGGCGCCAAGAAGGACGACCGCACCGGCACTGGTACGACGTCCCTGTTCGGTCAGCAGATCCGCTTCAATCTGGCGGAATCTTTCCCGCTGATTACGACGAAGTCGGTGCACGTGAAGTCCGTGGTCGGCGAACTGTTGTGGTTCCTCTCGGGCGACTCCAACGTTCGGTGGCTGCAGGATAACGGCATCCGCATCTGGAACGAGTGGGCCGATGAGGACGGCGACCTGGGCCCGGTCTACGGCGTGCAGTGGCGCAGCTGGCCCACCCCGGATGGCCGCCACGTCGACCAGATCTCCCAGGCGCTGGAGATGCTGAAGCAGAACCCGGATTCGCGCCGGAACATCGTCAGCGCGTGGAATGTCTCGGAGCTAGAGAACATGGCCCTGCCACCCTGCCACCTGCTGTTCCAGCTGTACGTGGCTGATGGGAAGCTCTCCTGCCAGCTCTACCAGCGCAGCGCAGACATGTTCCTGGGCGTGCCTTTCAACATCGCCAGCTACTCGCTGCTGACCCACATGTTCGCCCAGCAGGCGGGTCTGGAGGTCGGCGAGTTCATCTGGACCGGCGGGGACTGCCACATCTACGACAACCACCGCGAGCAGGTGGAGCTGCAGCTCTCCCGCGAACCGCGCCCCTATCCGCAGCTAGAGCTGAGCAAGGCCAAGGACATGTTCAGCTATGGCTTCGAGGACGTGAACTTCGTGGGCTACGACCCACACCCGGTGATTAAGGCAAAGGTGGCTGTGTAATGGGAGCTTCGGAATTTGACGTCCAGAAAGAACAGCGCCCCAGCGGATACCGCGAGGGCGACTACCCCACCCTGACCCGCGCGGACGTCCCGGAGGGGGTGGAAATCGCGATGATCTGGGCGGAAACGACCGCCGGCATCATCGGCGACGGGGCGGAGATGCCCTGGTATCTGCCGGAGGATCTGAAGCACTTCAAGAACTCGACGATGGGTTATCCGGTCGTGATGGGGCGCACGAGCTGGGAGGCGCTGGGCAAGTACCGCCCGTTGCCGGGCCGCGAGAACTTCGTCATCACCCGTTCGGCTGATTATTCGGCTCCCGGTGGTCACGTGGTCGCTTCCATTAAGGACGGCATCGCGGCGGCCGCAAAGTTCGCCCGCGGAGAAGGTTCGGGTGGCGTGGTGCCGGAGACGGCGTCGGAGGCGCTGCAGGACGATGGCCGGGTGACCGTGTGGATCCTGGGTGGTGGCCAGGTGTACGCGCAGTGCATGCCGATCGCGGACCGGGTGGTGATCACGGAGATCGATATGGTGGCTCCGGAGCGCTTCCAGGTCTATGCCCCGGCGATGGATGATTCGGAGTTTACGGTCGAGCGCTCCGAATGGTTCGCCTCGGAGAAGGGCCACCCGGTCGACGAGGAGCCGAACGGGCTGCGCTACCGCTTCGAGACGTGGCGCCGGAAGGCGTAGGTCTTACACGGGGGACGCAACGGGGGTAGGAATCAACCCGTGAACTAGCCCCCGAAAGTTGGACTGGTTTAATTCTAGGCGGTGAGGGGTTCAAGGGTCTGATTCCGATATTGCAT
>NZ_JASPJL010000021.1:0-14791 GCF_030232315.1 Corynebacterium sp. MSK039 | reverse complement strand
TGTGAGTATCACCGCCTACCGAAAACTTCATGTAGCGTGACCCGAAACTGTCCAACAAAATGTCCGCGTCCCCTTTTGACCCTTAACCCAGGGTGGCGACGCCACCAGACCCCTCCGCTTAGCTTTGGGGTTACTAGTATCCACGCACTACAGCTTGGAACTTCCGAGGACCGGCCCGCAGTTTTAGGCGCGCAGCAAAGCGGTGAATGCGTTCCTGATGGTGCGATAAACCTGCAGTTCACGGGTGGCACACCCGCTTGTGCAGTTCCGTGAAAATAGTTTGACTAGCCTCTGCTGCCCCTAAGCGGTCAGGACTCCCAAGGGGATCACGTGCACTCCGCTAGGAAGCGTGTATGCATATTCCGTTGCTGTGATGATGGCTAGGTATGCAGGCGACCCGATCTTGTTGGTGTCGACACGTTCGTCACGGAGTTTGATGAGGTTCGCTTCGGCTTGTGGGATCTGCGATGCTCCGAGTTTGACTTCGCAGGCGCCCCACTTGCCGTCTTCGGGGTATTCGATGATGGCGTCAACTTCAAGGGCCGTGTTGTCACGGTAGTGATAGACGCGCCCGTGCTGGAGAGCGGATGCTGCGCGCAGGTCTCGAATGACCATGGACTCAAAGATCTGGCCGAAGAACTCCGGGTCGTTCGCGAGGCGGTCAACACCGATACCCAAGGCGGCGCAGGCCAGGCTGGGGTCAGCGAGATGGAGCTTCGGCGAGGTGCGCAGTCGTGATTTAGATCGGAGCGCGACGCTCCAAGGTTGCAACCCGTCGAGGATGAATATCCGGGTAAGCGCTTGGAGGTACGTGGAGACCGTTTTCGGGTCGACTGTTGTGGCATCCGAAGACACGTCTGCAGCGAGTGTTTTCAATGTTGCTTCGCCAGAAATATTCCGAGCGATGGATGCCAAGGTCCGGCGAATGTTTAGTTGGTTGTGGCGTGTGCCAACGTTTTCTGGCACTTCCACGTCGAAAATGTTGTCCAGGTATGAGCGGTTAAACATGACCGCCTGCTGAGTGCTCGCCCCGAGCAGCCCTGGCCATCCGCCACGAACGGCCTGCTCGGCCATGTCCTTATATGTGAGCTTGGAAGCTCCACTTACACTAACGCCCGGTTCTAGCGATGCGAGGCTTACCTGGCTTGTCGACGCCCCACTCTCCGCGAGTGACATTGGCCGCATTCGTAATCTTGCAAAGCGTCCCGCGCCGGAGTGACGCGTGGTGTCGTCGGCCGGTGCCGCTGACCCCGAAAGGATGAACTCTCCGCGTCCTTGACGGTCGTCGATCTCGTGGCGGATGGTGTTCCATAGGGAAGGCGCGAGCTGCCACTCATCAATGAGACGAGGGGTTGGACCGTTGAGTAAGGCTGCGGGGTTCAATTCGGCTAGCGTGATCAGCTCGGGGGACCGGTCGAGGCGTACAGAACTTGCAGCCTTTTGGAGCGCGGTAGAGGTTTTCCCGCATGCGCGCGGCCCCTCAAGGAGGACGCCTCCCATGAACTGGAGGGAGTCTTCCAATACTTGATCTGCAAAGCGTGAAAAGTACTGCATATGGGCACTATACCCGCTTTTGCAACGGTTCCATGCCCGACTTTGCAACATTTCTATACCGGCTTTTGCAAGTTCGCCCAAACACGGTCTTGGGAATTCCTAGTGGTGTTCGAAATGTGTCCTAGATTGGCACGCCCTCCCTAGTGGCGCGGATGTCTTCGTCACTAGGCGGTGCGGACGTGCTTTTGCGGGAGTGGCTGTTCTCAACCGTAGGGAAGGGGGTGAGGTGAAAGCCTAATGCTGAATCCGGTCACCAACCGGACATCCGGCACGCATAATGCCCGGAGCTCTAGCTCCGCAACTTGCTGATCAGCGCTACCACGCCAGACACTCCCGCCGTCAGGCCTCCGAACACCACGCCGATCTCCACAATGCGGTCCTGATTTCTCAGACGCGCCGTCTCGACAGGGCAAAAGGCGAAGTGCTTGGGGTCTCCCACCAGTGGGCTGATTTCTTTGCGGAAGTCCGCCCGCTTCGGCTTTTCCGGCCTTATTATGACCGCATGGTTAGGGCAACGAAAGTTCTTCTCGATGGGTACGGCGTCCCCGAGTCACTGCGTTGGCACCAGGGGGCCCTCTATTTCGTGGACATGGCAACCGGAACTCTTCACCGCTGGACTAAACCCGGTGGGGAAGAGGTCTTGGGCGAAATCCCCGGTCGCGCCGGCGGCCTGGGCTTTCTGCCCAACGGTGACATGCTCATCGTCTCCATGGACCAGCACGTTATCTGGCGGCGCAGCACCAGTGGCGAGCTGACACAACACGCAGACATCAGTGAATACTGCGGCGGCCACGCCAACGACATGATGGTCACACCCGATGGATACGCCTACGTGGGCAACTTCGGTTTTGATTACCACGCCTTCCACCGGGAGAACGCGAACTCCCACCTGTACAAGCCACCGGGACCACCTGCGACGCGGGTGGTGTGCATCGCCCCTGACGGCACGGTTGCGGGAACCGGCCCGGACATGCTGTTCCCCAACGGCACGGTGCAGTTGCCCGGCGGCACCGTCGTCGTCGCCGAGACCCTGCGGCTGCAGCTGACCGAGTGCGACATCGATGAGGCCGGCGTATTGACCAACCCCCGGCCGTACGCCAAGCTCATGCCCGATTTCTTGTGGCAGCAGCTCAACTCCGGTTCACCGCTGGGCACCATCGTCCGCACGGCAGCCGGCGTGCTGGAAAACCCCCGCATCGCCAACGCACTACCCATCTCCCTGGCCCCCGATGGGATTGCGCTGGATAGTGACGGGCAGTCGATCTGGATTGCCAATGCCACGCGCGCAGAGGTCGTGCTCGTGAAGCCCGGCGGTCACATCGTCGAGCGCATCCGCACCGGAAACAAGACCCTCGATGTGGAGCTCGGCGGCGATAACGGCCGCACGTTGTTCTGCGCCACCACGATCAACGACGACCCCACGATCGGTGGCCCCGCGCGCAAAGGCTGCATCGAATTCATCGACCTGGAGGTGTAAGCATGAGCGTCGTACTGATCACCGGCGCCGGCCGCGGCATTGGAGCCGCAACCGCCCACGCAGCAGCTGAAGCTGGCTACGACGTCGCCGTCACCGACATCAACGGCGACGCCGCTCGCACCGTCGCTGAAGAACTACCTGGAAACATTCGCGCCATCGGTGTGGAACACGACGTCCGCGATGAAGAAGCGTGGGGCGCCGTCTTCCGGGACGTGGAACGGGAGCTCGGGCCGGTGGACATCCTGGTGAACAACGCCGGGATGATCCACACCGGCTGGGCACGGGACCTCACGGGTGACCAGCACCGGCAGATGGTGGACGTGAATTTCCTCGGCCCCATGTACGGCACGCTCGAGGCCATGCGGTACATGAAAGACCGCGGCGGGCATGTCGTGACCGTGTGCTCCATGACCAGCTTCCTTCCCCTGCCCGGGTACTCCTCCTATGGCGCGACGAAGCATGCGCTGCGCGCGTTCATTAACACCGTGGCCATCGAGGAGCGCGCGAGCCGCGTGGCATTCACCCTGGTGCACCCGCCTGGGGTGCGGACTGAGATGCTGGAACAGGAAAAGCGTGATCCCTCGGCGGTGGCGGCTTTCGCGGAGAAGTCCGTGGGACCGGAAGTGATCGCCGAGACCATCGTCCGGTCGTTTAAGAAGCGGCCACTGTTCGGTAGGCCAGCAGAGATCGTGTTTCCCGCGGTCGGCGGGCGTTTCCAGCGCTGGGTGGGGGCACAGGCCGGCCTCATGCGCCTGGCGATGCCATTTGTTCTCGCCAGCGGGCGGCGGGCGCTGCGGAAAGGGTGAGGGAGTTTGGACCCCAGGTCGGAAGGCCTGGGGTTCTTTCGCGCTCGTGAGGTTTCGTCGTCGGATAAGGGGAGGATGAGGACGGGGACGTGGCACCGTAGCGCCGTGATCAGGGAATTATCAGGGCATTTGGATACGCGCAGGTGAGAGGTCTGCACTGGTGGGAACAGGGTCGTTGAAAAGCAAAAATTCCCGGGATTCGCTTGACGGGCGGGGGTGCGTGGTCGGTAGGTTGGCGGACTCGTAACCACATCGTTACCAAAAGACGAAGGAGCGAATACTTTATGCGCAAGTCCGTCAAGACCAACCTGACCCGCCTCGCAATGGCAGCCGGCGTGATCGCAGCACCGGCACTGGTTGCACCGACGGCAAACGCAGCAACTGTCGGCCAGTGGGATCAGGTCGCAGCATGCGAGTCCGGCGGCGATTGGCACATCAACACTGGCAACGGCTACTACGGTGGCCTGCAGTTCTCCGCCCAGACCTGGGCGGGCTTCGGTGGCACCCAGTACGCACCGACCGCTGACCAGGCTACGAAGGAGCAGCAGATCGAGATCGCCGAGAAGGTTCTGGCTGGCCAGGGCGCTGGCGCATGGCCGAACTGCGGTGGCCCGGTCGCCTAAGCGCTTCCGCAGATCTCGCGGGGATCTGCCCCGCGCATCCGGTAATACCAGTCCGGCAGTAACGCCCCGGCCACATTTTTGGCCGGGGTGTTGCTGTATCCGCCGGATGGTGCGTTAAGGGCAAGGTTCAACCCCTCCCGTGAGCGGCATCACAGCCCAGAAAAACAAAGAAATTTCTGCGGCCTGACCTGCGAATTCGCTGGTAACGTGAAATTAAATTTCGCGTTGACTTTTAAAATCTTTTCCAAACCGTTATTATCGTTTTTGCCGGGTTGATGTCTGCCCAACCGCATATCCTCCAACCCCCCCTGATGAGGATGGTTGGGATGTGACTCCCCGGAAGTAAAGCCATCGAGCATCCCCCCCCGCTCGATGGTTTTGCGCTTTCTACCCCAATTTTTCCGGCCAGCGGTGAGCCACGCCCACAGCGCCATCTAGCATGGATGGCACAAGAGTTAAGAGAACTTTCGGCACCACCCTTAAGCCAGGAAGTGAAAGATTGTCCGCTGCACTGATCACCGCCCACGTCCTTGCCATCCTCGTTGGCATCACCATTGGGCTCTTCGGCGGTGGCGGGGCAATCCTCATGGTGCCCATCCTCAGCTATATCGCGGGCTGGCCCACCCAGGAATCCATCACTGGCTCCCTGTTCATCGTCGGGCTCACCAGCCTGTTCTCCACGTTCCTGCACGCCCGACCCACTAAGGAACAGCGGGACCGGGGACATAAGAAGGGCAACGTCCGGTGGGGGACGGGCGTCGTCTTCGGTGGGCTGGCGATGCTGGGCGCCTTCGCGGGCGGGCAACTGACCGCCTTGCTGCCCGGCATCGTCGTCATGACGATCTTCGCCATCGTGATGATCGCCTCGGGCATCGGCATGGTCCGCGGCAGGAAACCGTCCGCACCAGCAGCGCCGAGCGCCACGGACGGGAAAGCGACCCCGAGCAGCGCAGGAACCGCAGCGACCCTGCCGCTGAGCCAGGCGCAGAAAGTGAAGATCGTCCTCGCAGCCCTCGGCATCGGCGTGATCTCCGGGCTGGTCGGAGCGGGCGGCGGCTTCCTCGTCGTCCCGGCCCTGGCACTCCTCGTGGGCTTCACCATGCCCGCCGCGGTCGGTACCTCGTTGCTGGTCGTGGCGATGCAGTCGGCCTCGGGGTTCTTCTCCCACATCCTCCACGTGGACGTCGACTGGCAGGCCCTCGGCAGCCTCACCGGGCTCGCGATGGCCGGCACGATCCTTGGCACGCTGCTGGGCTCCCATATCCCGGCAGCGAAGCTGAAACGCGCATTCGGGGTCTTTGTGCTGCTGATGGCGGCGGTCGTGCTCGCGCAGGAGTACCTGCTCGCCTAGGCGCACGCCTCCTGGTTGAGGCGGTTTAAGCGTTGACTAAGCTGCTTGGGGCTGCCGGCAGGCGCTGGTGAGAACCAGCCACCGGCCACCAACCCCCGAGACGAGCGAAGGAGAGCCACGCGAGATGACCGAACCCACCGGCGCACCCACAGGGCGTGCACAGCGCGCCGCCCGCCCCAGCATGTTGATCGCCCTGCTGGGGATCTTCTTTGTCGGGCTGAATCTGCGCCCGGCGATCATTTCCGTGGCCTTCGTGATCCCCGATATCCGTAGTGATCTCGCGCTCGGCGCCACCGCGGCGGGTCTGCTGACGACGGTTCCGCTGCTCGCGTTCGTCCTTCTTTCCATGCGCGCCCCAGGGTGGGGACGTCGGTTCGGGCTGGCCCGCACGATCTTTGCGGCCCTCGTGATCCTGATGGTGGGGTTCGCGATCCGCCTGGTGCCTAGCGCCACTGCGCTTTTCATCGGCATGGCCGTGGTGGGCGTAGCGATCACGATCGGCAATGTGCTGCTGCCGGCGTTTATTAAGGCGCGCTACCCGGATAAGGGCGGCATCCTTATGGGCGTGTACACCGTGAGCCTGTACGCGGGTCCGGCGCTGGCCAGCGGGTTGACGCTGCCGATCGCCCGGGCCACGGGGTCCTGGCGGATCGCGCTGCTGAGCTGGGGGATCCTCGCGGTGATTGCGTTGCCGCTGTGGCTGCCGCAGGTTGGTCGCGTGAAGCTGCGGCCGGGCACCCCGGCGGCGACGGTGCAGCTCACGGAAAATGGCGGGGCGTCCGGCGCTGCGGAGGGTGCCAGCGCAGGGGAGGAGCCTGTCGACACCTCCGCCGCGACGTCCAGCGCAGCATCCAGTGCGAAGGCGGCCCCACCGGCGATCGCGATGAGCAGCATGCTGCGCTCCCCGCTGGCGTGGGCGGTGAGCGTGTACTTCGCGGTGCTCTCTGTGCTCTTCTACACGGTCAACGCGTGGCTGCCGACGATGTTCCTGGAGCAGGGCCGCGGGGAGAACGCGGGCGGCGAGATGCTCACCGTCGTGAACCTCGTGGCCATCCCGTGCGCCCTGGCGGTGAGCATCTTCGTGCACCGCACCCGCAGCCAGGTGTGGGCGACCTCCATCGGCTCCCTGGGTTTGGGCGTGGGCCTGGCGGGAATGTACTTCGCGCCCGCCCACTTGGGCATGGCTTTCGCGGTGCTCTTCGGTATTGGGCACGGCACTGCCACGGGTATCGCGTTCTCCTTGGCGATGCTGCGCACCCGCACGGTGGCGGGTACGGCGGGGCTCGGCGCGCTCAGCCAGACCGCGGGCTATACCTGCTCCGCGATCGGCCCGGTCGGCGCGGGCGCGCTGCACGACGTGCTCTCCGGTGGGGGAGCGGCCCAGCCGTGGTCCGTCGTCATGGCTGGCCTGGTGGCCCTGGTGGTGCTGCAGTTCCTCGCCGGCCTGTGGGCAGGCCGCGACCGCTACCTGGAGGACGCGCTCAACAACTAGCGCGCCGGGCAGCTGGCGCGCCGAGCTAGCTTTCCTTCGGCCCGAGCTCTTCCTCCAGTACCTCCTGCACGACCTTCATCGCGCTCAGTGCCGCCGGTGCCCCGCAGTACCCAGCGGTGTGCAGCACGGCTTCGGTGATCTCCTCGCGGGTCAGCCCGTTGCGCAGGCCGCCGCGGACGTGCCCGCGCAGTTCACCGGTGGCCCGTAGTGCGACGAGCATGCCAATATTCAGCAGGCTGCGATCCCGCTTCTCCAGGCCGGGCCGGTTCCAGATGGAGCCCCAGACGGTCGCGGAGATGTGCTTCTGCAGCTCTTCGCCGTCCTTACCCGCGTTGCGTTCCAGCGCGGCGTCCACGAAATCATCGCCCATGACCGCGCGGCGCATCTCGATGCCGGCCTCGTAGGCGGTGTCCATTGCCTCCGCTAGGGACTCGTTCCTCTTCGTCTCTTCCGTCATACTCTCGCCTTTCGTGTGGTGTTGTGGTTGTGGTGCTGTGTTTTTAGCGACGCCGCCCGCCTCAAGCAGGCGCTAACGCCAGCTTAGAACCCGGTGCAGACACGCCCCGCGCAACGGTGTGGCGATCGCCTCGGCGTGCTTGGTGATCACATGTGTGATCGTGTCCTGCTCGTTGGTGGCGGGTCAGTCCATCTGCAGCACGGTGCGCAGCTCTGCGAACAGTTCCGGGCGGACCTGGTGGGTGACCGTCCGGCCTACTCGCACCTTCTCTAGCAGGCCGACTTCGGTCAATCGTTTGAGATGGTGAGACACAGTCGGCTGACTCAATCCAGACCTCTTTGTTAGCTCCCCGACACTGACCGGGCCGCATCCCTCGGCCGCCAACCTCGACAGCAGCCGCAGGCGGGCAGGGTCGGCCAACACCTTGAACAAGGTGGCATAACGCTCAGCCTGTTGCTCGGTCAGGGGGCCAGAACCGAGTGAGCAACAGGAGGCAAGATCAGTGAGTGGAAGGATCTGCGGGAGGGTCATAATTGCCATCCTATATTGACGGTCATCTATATGAAGATTATTTTTAGTATCGATAACCATCAATATGTAAAAGGGGTCTTATGACTGTTTCCCATCGCCCGCACATGTCCTTTTTGGATCGCTTCCTGCCGGTGTGGATCCTTCTGGCCATGGCTGTTGGCCTACTCCTGGGCCGGACGTTCCCCGGCATTAGTGACGCTCTGGGCGCCCTGGAGGTCGGCGGAATATCCCTGCCGATCGCCCTTGGCTTGCTCGTGATGATGTACCCGCCGTTGGCGAAAGTCCGTTACGACAAGACCCGGGAGATCGTCGCCGATAAACGCCTGATGGGCGTTTCCCTCGTCCTTAATTGGCTGGTTGGCCCGGCTTTCATGTTTACGCTGGCCTGGATCTTCCTGCCTGATCAGCCGGAGTTGCGCACGGGGCTGATCATTGTCGGCCTGGCTCGGTGCATCGCGATGGTGCTCGTCTGGTCGGACCTGTCGTGTGGTGACCGGGAGGCCACGGCCGTGCTGGTGGCCATCAACTCGGTGTTCCAGGTGATTATGTTCAGCGTGCTTGGTTGGTTCTACCTCCAGATCCTGCCTTCTTGGCTGGGGCTGGCGACTACCTCGGCGGAGTTTTCCTTCTGGTCCATCGCCACCTCCGTGCTCGTCTTCCTCGGCATCCCGTTGTTGGCCGGAGTGCTCTCTCGACTCATCGGTGAGAAGACCAAGGGGCGTGCCTGGTACGAGGACACCTTCTTGCCTGCAATCTCCCCGCTGGCGTTGCTCGGCCTGCTGTATACCATCGTTCTGCTGTTTTCCCTCCAAGGCGAGCAAATCACATCCCAACCGTGGACCGTGGCTCGTCTAGCGGTGCCACTGCTGATCTACTTCGTGGGCATGTTCGCCCTCGCGCTGGTGGTCACGAAGATGTCGGGGATGAACTACGCGCAGTCGGCGTCGGTCTCGTTCACGGCCGCAGGAAATAACTTCGAGCTGGCCATCGCCGTGGCCGTCGGTACCTTCGGGGCGAACTCCGCACAGGCGCTGGCCGGCACCATCGGGCCGCTGATCGAGGTCCCGGTGCTCGTTGGCCTGGTCTACGTCATGCTGTGGTTGGGGCCGAAACTCTTCCCCCAGGATCCGACCCTGCCCGAATCCCACACATCGTCTTCACAGACTGCTGCATCCGAGAAGGAGAATGCCATCTCATGAGTACCCGTCCGAGAGTCCTGTTTGTCTGCGTAGGCAACGGCGGCAAGTCCCAGATGGCCGCAGCCCTGGCCGCTCAGCATGCTGGCGATCGGGTCGAGATCCGGTCTGCCGGCACCCAGCCTGGCCGCAAGCTCAACGCCGAATCTGTCGAGGCTATCAGTGAGGTCGGGGCCGACATGTCCGGCGGAACCCCGAAGGGGATCGACCCGCAGCTACTGCGGGAGGTCGACCGCACCGTCATTCTCGGTGAGGATGCCCAGTTGGAGCTACCTGAGGATGCCCACGGCACGTGCGAGCGGTGGGTGATCGACGAGCCGTCCCAGCGGGGCATCGAGGGGATCGAGCGAATGCGCCTGGTCCGCGATGAGATCGACGCTCGGGTACGCAGGCTTCTCGATGAGTTGCTCGAGAATTAACTTCCCACCTCATAGTGGTTGCGGTGCTGTGGTTTTTTTAATGACGTCGCCCGGCCTTGAGCAGGCGCTAGCCCCAGCTTAGAACCCGGTGCAGACACGCCCCGGACGGGCGCAGGACATCGTGCGGGCCAGCGCCGGGAGAGTGTGTCGTTGGTGCAGGACTGTTCGAATAGGCGGCCCGTGTCTGGTGCGTTGTCTATGGTGAGAGCGTGACTTCTCCAACTGCACTTCGCCTGGACCGGGCGACCATGCGCCAGAACCTCGACCGCTTCAAGCTGTGATGGCGGGAACGCCTCGACGGCTGGGGCAACGACGACGAGGGCGGACTTGAGCGCAAGTACGCGCAGAGCTACTGGACCGAGCTTTTCGAATGCTTCGGCGTGACCGCCTCCCGCATGGACCTGTTCGAGCAGGACGCCAGGCGGGCGAGCACCGGCAAGGCCGGCTATATTGACCTGTTTTGGCCGGGTGTGGTGATCGGGGAAGCGAAGAAGCCGGGGGTTGATCTTCAGGTCGCTGTGGACCAGGCACGCGACTACCTCCTCGGTGGCACGATTACGCCTTCAGAGCAGCCCCGTTACATCCTCGCCAGTGACTTCGAACGCCTCCGTTTGGTGCGGCTCGGCTCGGCAGAGCAGCGCTTCGACATTGAGTTCCCGCTCGCGGAGGTCACCGGGCACGTCGATGAGCTGAAGTTCCTCGCTGGTTACGAGGACACCCTCACGCGGGAGGAGCAGCAGGAGGCCTCGATCCAGGCATCACGCCTGATGGCCGACCTGTTCACCGCAATGGTCGGCGACGAGGTCGACGAGGAAGTCGGCGATGAGGCCCCGACCAACCCTGAGGACGAAGACGCCGCCGTCCAGGTGACGTCGATGTATCTGACCCGTCTGCTGTTCCTGCTGTTCGCCGAGGACTCCGGGGTCATCGAGCAGGATCTCTTCTATCGCTTCGTTCTGGAGCACACCACCAGCGAGAACTTGGGAAGCCAGCTTGGTGCGTTGTTTGAGGTGCTGAATACCCCGGAGGCTCAGCGCCGCCGGGTGCCGGATTCCATGGCGCGTTTTCCGTACATCAACGGGGCGATCTTCGCGGAGACGATGCCCACGCAGTTCTTCACCCCCGAGATGCGCGATGCGCTGCTGAATGCGTGCCGGTTCCGTTGGACGAACATCAGCCCTGCCTTGTTTGGGTCGATGTTCCAACTGGTGAAGTCCAAGGAGGCCCGCCGGGATGACGGTGAGCACTACACCAGCGAGAAGAACATTCTAAAGACCATTGGCCCGCTGTTTTTGGACGAGCTGCGCGCTGAGGCGGACCGGCTGATCGCAGCAAAGTCCACGCCAGTGGCGAAGTTGCGGGCATTCCGCGACAGCTTGGCCGACATGGTGTTCTGTGAAACTTTCATAGCACGAGGGATACAAACGCGCGCGAACTGCGATTTAGCTGCCTGACTGGTTCAACTAGCGAGGAGGCTATTCACGTGCTGTTGTCATTGCCCTCTCATGGGGACGGCTTCGATCTTGCCCGCCAGAATAGCGAGCCAGACAAAACACAAAACGGAAAAGGCTCTCCAGGGGTAACCGCCCATGACAATCGCTCGAGAAATCTTGCGCTTTAAGGGCAGCCACCTAATCTCTGAGCGGTTATATTCTTGTAAACACAAGTACGGCAAACCGTTTTCATCACAAGGGAAGCCCTATCATGGCGAGTGCGCTCACAGGACCAATCGCGGCCTTCAACGAGAGCCTTACATCCATTTTCTTCCAATTCATCGAGGAAAGTGTCTGGAATGTGGGCTCCTGGTCGGGGCCGCTCATTGACGGATTTGTGGCCCCAAAGATCACCCCCTGACAAGTCAATGCCACCTTCGGGGATCCCGAAGCAACCGGTTGCGGGAGCCTGTGGACGCGGACGCCGTCTTGGAGTGCGAGGACCTCCACGGCGACCTGCGCACCGCCCCGGCCGCCGAGATCTCGCAGTATGACGTCGAGATGATGGAGGACACCGCCATCCGCGGTCACTAGACACCATGAACTACGAGTTCCACGATTTCGAGACGCTCGTCGAGATTCCGGGCGAGGGGCAGGTCCGCCTCATCCTCTCCGATGACCTCGATGCGGCTTACGTTCCCCTGTCACCGGAGATGACGGCGCGCATCGCTGAGGCTCTCGAAGAGGCACCGGAGTGGTTGGCGGTAGCACGGGAGCGGATCCGGGAGGAATTTCCGGACGGTGAGGTACCTGAGCTGACCAGCGTGTGCGTGCTGTCCGAACCCCTGGAACGCTGGCGCTTCGGGGTGTCCTTCTGGCTGGCGGAGGATCGTGAGCACGGTCGGGGCCTGCAGTTCGCCGCCACCGAGACCGAGGGTTACACCGTCGTGGAGTACGGGGGCGCCGAGGTGGCCTTCTACTGATCCCCGCACACCGCTTCGTGCTCGACTTGCCCGGGGTGTTCGAGCTGGATCGTCGAGTGCTCGATGTGCAGTTCCCGCGGCGCCTGCTGCGCCGCCCCGAGAATTCCGCACTCCTCTGCCGGCACACGCTCCTGATCGACGACGGGGTAGGTGTCAGCATCGTCAAGAAAAACCATGGGGGCCAGAATCCCACAAAAATCCCACAAGAGATATGACAGCCACGACAATGGTGGCCCTCATGGCACTAACGACGTGGACCTGACCAGCGCAAACACAAAACCCCAGCAGGCAGCCAGCCGACCCAACGCAACCGGACGCCACCGACAACGCTGACGGCACCGATAACGCAAGCACCCCATCGGACGCTGGTGGAACCGACAACGCAAGCACCCCATCGGACGCTGGGGGAGCGCTGGCGCGCACGGGTGCAGAGGTTGTGCCTGCCGCGCTTGCGGCTGTGACTGTTGTGGCGGGCATGGCGTTGTTGTTGGTGATGCGCCGCCGACGTGCCTAAGGCGTCTTGAGGTGAGCCTCGTCGTTCCCTTTCTTGCGAGGGGAGGCGCTCGTGGATGTGGTTTTCATTTTCGCGAGGAAGCCGCGCAGCGTGATGAGTACGCCGTAGATGACGGAATACAGAACCAGGCGGTAGAGGAACGTGAGGAAGTCGTTGATGTCGCGGAGCTCGTTGCCCTCTGCATCCACGATGATGTTGTCGCGGGTGACGGCTGTTTCGCCTTGGGTGGGGTGCTCGATGATGACGCTAGCGGAGAGGTATTCGCCCTCGTTGAGGAACAGTGCCTCAAACGGCGCGTTGTAGATCGGGTTGCCAGGGACGTCCGCGATCGCGCTGACGATGGCCCCGACTATGAACAGGAGGGTACCGAACACGGTCCACCCCTTGCTTGGGAGGAGCAGTATGAGGAAGATCCCGAGGAGAATCCCTGATGCGACCCACGGCACTTCCGACATCACTACGACCAGGAGCATGAACAGTTGCATCCCTAGGGAGAACAGCCCGAAGATCAGGAGTAATCCGAGGACGACGAAGATAATTCGGATCTGAGGCGGGACCTTCTTGAGAAGCCTGCGAGCCATCGGAGTTTTCGAAGTATTCGGTGCTTCTGGTGAGGTTGTCACAGCGACGTCCTTTATCTTCGGTGCAGTTCCACCGCTTTCGCTGGTGGAGCTGCAGGAACCTGACGCTAAGGTTAAGGAAGTATCTTTTGAAATCACGTTAGCCGCCCATGGTGAACTGGTCAGCGACCGTCGGTGAACGGCAGGTGAACCCGGTTGCAGAACCAGGGGTAGTGGTGGGTTGGTTAGACACCGAAGCGGTGAGCCGCAGTCTGAGAAGTAGACTCCCAAGAATGGTTGCCACTCCCGTGAAGGAATTTGAGGACACTCTGTGGAAGGCTGCGGACAAGCTGCGCGGCTCCATGGATGATTCCCAGTACAAGGACATCGTCTTGGGCCTTGTCTTCCTCAAGTATGTGACTGATGCTTTTGATGACGCCCGCCGCCTAGAGCTTGAAGCCGAAATGCAGGCGGAGGGCGCCTCTGCTGAGGGCAAGCGGGGAGGGGAGTTCTACACTCCTCGTTCTTTGGTGCGCACCCTCGTGGAGATTCTGGAACCGACCGAGGGGCGCGTGTACGACCCGGCCTGCGGCTCGGGAAACTTCCTCATCGTGGCTTATCGCGAGCTGCGCAAGATCGAGACGGACGTGATCGTCGCCATCCGTGAGCGCGAGGGCACGACGGATCTTGCACTCGATATCTCGTGGGAGCAGAAGCTATCCATCGGGCAGTTCTATGGCATTGAGTTGAACTGGTGGCCGGCCCGTATTGCGGAGACCGCGATGTTCCTGGTTGACCATCAGGCCAACCGGGAGCTGGCTGACCGGGTGGGGCTGGCCCCTGATCGTCTGCCGATTTCGATTACAGCGCACATTGAGCACGCGAATGCGCTGGCTGTGGACTGGTTGGAGATCCTGCCCGAGACTTCCGGGATGACCTATATCTTCGGCAACCCGCCGTTTATTGGTGCCCGTATGAAGAACAAGGAGCAAAAGGCTGACCTCGCGCGGGTATGGGGCACCACGAAGGGTGTCAACGACATGGACTACGTCACCGGGTGGCACGCACAGTCACGCACACTCCTTGCTAAACGCCAGGGTGAGTTCGCGTTTGTCGCCACGAACTCGATCACTCAAGGTCAGCCCGTGCCCGCGCTTTTCGGCCCGCTGACTCAAGACGGCTGGCGGATCAAGTTCGCGCACCGCACCTTCGCTTGGGACTCCGAAGCCCCGGGTAAGGCGGCCGTGCACTGCGTGATCGTTGGCTTCACCAAGAACCGCGCCGTTAAGCAGCGGCTGTGGGACTACCCTGAAATCCACGGGGGGTGTCCCTATGTTTTTGTCAAGTGCCAGACCGATGTTGACGAGCGCAGTCTTGGGAGTAGTTTCTTAGGCG
>NZ_JASPJL010000020.1:0-15667 GCF_030232315.1 Corynebacterium sp. MSK039 | reverse complement strand
ACTTCGTGCTCTCAATGGAAACTGCTCCCCACTAGTCGGTAACTGATTTCTCAGTCCAACTAATGGGGAGCAGTTCATCTGAGGAACCGCGCGGGGGTTGTGCTGTGTGTGGAACACGGTGGGGTTTGTTGGTGGTACTTGGGGTGGGTCCTAGTTTTGGGCATCGCTACCAGCGAGTAAGCCGAGGGTTTGTATGGTTAGGCTACCCTTGGTATTATTTTGAAATTGTTGCGCGTCATGCTGTGCCCGTGACCTGCCGGAGTATTCTTTCCGGATATTTTGGGTCGCTTGCACCGCGATGTCCCGCTGCAGTCGAAGCACTCAAAACTCTCACACTTTAAGGCCCGACATGTTCCTGAAGAAGACTCTGAGCCGCCGCGCGGCTATCAAGACCACAGCAGCTCTGGCTGTATCCGCCCTCGTTCTCACCGGTTGCGCGCGAGGGGAGGAGCAGGCCTCAGGAGGGGAAGGGGCAGGCAATGAGCGGATCGCGGCAGTTGGGCTCGGGGACGCCGATACACTGCTCGCTCTCGGAATCCAGCCTGTCCTGGTAGCGCCGTGGGGTGCGGAGGGCGATGTGGATGCCTCGGGCGTTGGCCCATGGGCAACCGACAAGCTTGGGGACGAGAAGCCAGAAACTGTCTACGGCACCGGTAACGGCTTCACTGCTGAAGTTCTGGAAAAGATTTCGGCTGCCGATCCCGACAAGATCATCGCTGTGAACAGCGCCGTGGATGAGCAGGCGAAGAAGGCTCTCAACGACATTGCCCCAACCACCGTCAAGCCAGAGGGGACAACGGACTGGCAGATCCCGTGGCGAGACCAGGTAGCCCAGATCGCGAGGGCTGTGGATAAGAAGGAGGAAGGGGACAAGCTCGTCGAGGAGACGCAGAAGGCTTTCGAGGACTTCCGAAAGCAGCACCCCGAGCTCAAGGGCAAGCGCGCAGCTATCGTCATGCCCTACGAGGGCAAGATTGGCCTGTACACCTCCGGCGATGGTCGAGGGCAGTTCATCGAGAACTTGGGCTTCGACATTCCGAAGGAGCTTGAGGGCAATGGCGGTGAGTTCTACCGCGACATCGCTCCCGAGAACTACAACGAGCTCAACAACGTGGATTACCTCTTTGTGCTCGATTACCAGGGGGCAGCAGAAACTCTGAAGAAGGATCCAACCTTCAGCAAGCTCGAGGTGGTTCGCGAGGGCAAGGTGTACTGGATGGAGGACAACGTCGGTAACGCGATGAGCATGCCCAACCCCCTGACCATCCCGTGGGCCGTCGAGAAGTTCTCCGACGCGGTCTAGCTGCAGAAGTTCTGTGATCAAAGCGCTCTCACCGCTCGCCTCTCCCGCACAACGCCTACGTGGCGGTGCGGGGGCTAGGCGTCCCCTGTCCGTTGTCGCGGTTACGCTTGGCGCACTGGCTTTTCTGGTGCTTTTGATGATCGCCTCCTTGTACCTAGGGGCCCGCAGCCTGTCGATGGGGGAGGTGACCAGCATCCTCCTGCACGGACCGCACCACGCGCCACATTCCACCGCTGGCGCAGAGCAGGCAGGGATTGTTTGGGACCTGCGCGTGCCCCGCACTCTCTTGGCTGTGTTCGCGGGCGCAGCCCTCGCCATGGCGGGAGCGATCGCGCAGAGCTGGACACGCAACCCCTTGGCGGACCCCGGCATCATCGGTGTCAACGCCGGCGCGGGATTCGCGGTCGCCGTCTCACTCACCGTGGGGTGGGCGACGACGGTCGGGCACCGGGCAGTGGCAGGGCTTATCGGTGCGGCCATTGCCGCGCTGGTCGTCCTGCTTATCTCCCGGGTCTCCCGCGACCCATTGACGCTGGTGCTAGTAGGCGTCGGCGTCACCTTCACCCTGCAAGCAGCCACGAATATGCTGAGCCTCTATTCCTCCGACACCCTGGAGGGGCTGCGCCGCTGGACCGTCGGCTCTACCGCAGGGCGCGGTATGGATGACGTTCTGATGGCTGCTGTCGGCCTAGCCCTCGGGGCATTGTGCGCGGCGTTAGCGGCACGGCCACTGGACCTTCTGGCCATGGGTGAGGATGCGGCTCGTTCCCTGGGTGGCTCGCCCGCCCGAGCACGTCTGCTCGCCGCCGCTGCGGTGGTTATTCTTGCCGGTTCGGCGACCGCCACCGTGGGGCTTGTTACTTTTGTGGGCTTTGCCGTACCGCATTTGCTGCGGCCTGTCACCGGCCCTGGGCTTACGCGCTTGCTGCTCCCCACCGCGGTGGTTGGCGGCGCTGCCACGTTGTTGGCAGACATTGTTGGTCGTTTCGTGCTGCAGCCGAATGAACTCGAGATGTCGATTGTTCTGGCTATCGGCTGTGCGCCCATCATGGTCGCGGCGGTTCGTCGTCGGCGAGGCATTTCGGGCTCGAAAGACGCGGAGGTGGCAGTGTGAGCGGGATGACGGCATTGCACGCAGTCAAGCGCGTTCGCACCAGGCGTATCTTCCTGGCGACATTAGGCTTCGCCGCCGCCACGGTGCTCGGTTATTTCCTCATTCTTGGGCAGGGGGCTGTGAAGCTCAGCCCGGCTGAGGTGCTTGATGTTCTCACCGGTGGCGGTACGCGCCAGGCGATCAACGTTGTGTGGGATCTGCGCCTTCCCGTGGCCATCGCCACCGTCGTGGTTGGCGCGGCCCTGGGGCTCGCCGGATCATGGACTCAAGCCATGGCCCGCAATCCGCTAGCCAGCCCCGATATCCTCGGCGTTTCCGGGGGCGCAGCAGTGCTTGTCGTTGCGGGCACAGTGCTTGCCCGACCGGCATGGAGCGAGGGTATCCCGACGTTTTGGTGGCGTGCGGGTCTCGCCCTCATCGGTTCCCTGGTGATTGTCGCGTTGCTTATGCTGCTCGGTGGCTTTGGCACCTCACAGCGCGTGGTGCTCATTGGCCTGGCGCTTTCTTTTCTGACGCAGGCCTTGGTGCAGTATCTTTTGCTCAAAGCGGAGCTGACCCGCGCTGCAGATGCCCAAACGTGGCTCGCTGGTTCCACCGGCTTCGTACGCACCGAAGCGTTGTTGCCCATGGTGTTGGGCATGCTGCCTTTCGTGGTCTTGGGCCTCGTCGTCACGGTCGATCTTCCACTTTTTGCTCATGACGACGCCACCGCTTCCACCCTTGGCGTGAATGTCACCCGGGTGCGCTCGATCTTGCTTATCGCAGCGACGGGCATCGTTGCGGTCGTGGTTTCCTTTGTTGGGCCCATCGGTTTTATCGCGTTGCTGGCTCCTCAGTTGGCCAAGTTGGTGGCCGGTACCCCTACGCCTCATCCGTTGTGTTCGGCTGTTGCGGGATCCGCGCTCATGGCCGTGTGCGCGGTGGTGGCAGGTGCGTTGCCCTTTACTGCTCCTGTGGGGTTGGTGACCGCGATTATCGGCGGACCTGCGCTGATTTGGCTGGTGTGGTCGGCCGCGCGTCGCGGAACTGTGAAAGGAATGATCCAATGAGTATGCGAGTCGAGCACGTGACGGCCGGCTACAGCGAGGACCGGAGCATCGTTAAGGATGTCTCTTTTGAAGCGCAGCCGGGGCAGGTCACGACGCTGCTTGGCCCCAATGGCTGTGGTAAGTCCACCCTGCTCAAAGCCCTGTCCAGGCTTCTCGTTCCTAGCCAGGGGCGGGTGCTCGTCGGGGATAAGGACGTCCACAGCTTGGGCGCCCGCGAGGCAGCTCGTCTCATCGCGCTCTTGCCGCAACATCCGATCTGCCCGCCGGGGCTGACGGTAGGGGAGCTGGTGGAGCGTGGGAGGCACCCCTACCGGCGCGCGCTGTGGGGTGGGAGCGAATCGCCCTCCGAGGACCGGAAGAAGGTGCGGGAGGCGTTGGAGAAAACAGCGACTGACCACCTTGCCGCTCGTGATGTGGCGGCGCTCTCTGGTGGCCAGAGGCAGCGCGTCTGGATGGCGATGGTGCTGGCGCAGGATACGCCGGTCGTGTTGCTGGATGAGCCGACAACTTACCTAGACCCAGCGCATGCGATGGAGATCCTGGGGATCGTGCGCGAGCTCGCTCGGGAGGGCAAGACAGTCGTGACGGTGCTGCATGACCTCAGCCTGGCTGGTGCCTTCAGCGACACCATGATCGTGATGAAGGGCGGGAAAAAGATCGCGCAGGGCGCACCGCGGGAAGCGCTAACGGAGGATGTGCTCCACGAGGCTTATGGCCTGCGCGCTGAGGTGTGGGAGGACCCCCGTGGCACAGCGCCGATCATCGTGCCACGAGGAGTCGTCGACAACCCCACCCAGGCCTCCTAGCGCCACACCGCAGAGGGCGGTAGCTAGATGCTCGGGGTTGGCGTCATCTGACCCGAGCTAAGGGCGAGCCCTGCCGATGAACCAGTACGGGCACCATTGCACGGAGTCGCTCTTAAGCCCCCACGAGTCAATGACGTGGCGCCGTACCTCTTTGCAGAGAGCTCCTTCGCCCGCGACCCAGACATATGACGCGCGGGTGGCGGGGTGGGCGGCTTCGTCGAGTTGGCGAAGGTGCGACAGGGTGGCGCCGCTGAACTCTGTGGTGGGGCAGAGAATAACTTTTAAGCTGCCTACCTTGTCCTCCCAGTGTTCACGTAGCAGCGGTTCCAGGTCGTGCTGGCTTTCGGCAAGCACTATCACGTGCATCTCGGGTAGCTGTTCGGGCGCGAAGGTCTGCGTGTACTCCAGGATGGCGCGGAGGGAAGGCGCTGCAGAGGGGTCGGCAATCAAGGTCTGGGAAGTCTGCTGACGATGCCACAGACCCTGGCATGTCCACAGAGCGACGTCATCGCCGACGTGGGCGTTCAACGCCCAAGAAAGCCCGGGGCCGATGTGCTCGTCATCAGCGCTGTTTATGCCGTGCGTAACCACATCGAAAGTGAGGATTCCGCGTTCGGAATCAAGTGTTCGGACCGTATACCAACGCAGACTCGGGCGCCGCCCCTCCGGCATAGCCGCCACGCTGGCGCGGATGTTAATGCCACCATCGTGATCTGGAAGGTGCAGCTGCGCGCCGGGGGTCGGGGGCATGAGGAGGCCAAAGAACTCATCAGGGCCAGAGAGTTGGCAACCCATTAGTTCGGGTGACTGGACGGCGATCCGACGCAAATTCTTTGCCGGAGCACTGATGCTGCAGACCTCAGCGCGGATGATGCGATGACCGCGCTCGCTTGGGGGATCGAGCAGCTGGTGATCAACGTATGAAGCGGGTCGGGTAGCGCTGATCGCGAGGGGATCCATGGTGTTCTGGCTCTTCGACATAATGCTGGTAAGCCTACCCTTAGTGTTGATTGCGCGGGGTCGGATGGTCAGGGGGAGGATCGTGCGCCGGGGCTGGAGCGCACACAACCCCCGCCTGGTTCTTAGGGAACCGAGCGGGGGCTGTTCTGCGAGTGGCTGAAACCAGAGGTAGCTGAAGGGCTATTTCAGTGCGCCGATCCAGCTCATTTTCTTGCCGTTATGCAGGATCGCATTGCGGTAGATTCGCGCCACCAGTGCCAGCACAGCGATGACCACGATTACGCAGAGCCCATAGGCCGCGAGCACCGCAGCCAGGCTCATGTGCCCGGCTACATACTGCAGCGGGGCGACGGCCAGGCTGAACGGCGGAAGCCAGCCGAGCACCTGCATGATGGTGCTGTCGAGCGCGTTGAAGCCGAACGCGGGGGCGTAGATCATGCCGAAGACGAACAGCAGGATCGGCATCTGCGTGGACTGTAGGTCTTCGGTGCGGCTAACCATCGACCCCGCGGCGGCGTAGAGACTGCCGAAGAAGAGCATGCCCAGGATGAAGGAGACCAGGATCATCGGCAGCACCGACATGTCGAACTCGAAGCCATCGGCCAGCCCGGAGATCGACAGTGCCGCCACGCTGGCGAGGACGATCACAGCTGTGGCTACCAGGCCCACGATCGTGTTTCCGATGAGCTTGCCCGCGAGGAAGTCCAGCGGCCGCACGCTCGCCAGGATGATCTCCACGACGCGGGAGGACTTCTCCTCGGTGATGCGCCCGCCGATATTTCCGGCGAAGAGCATGATGAAGAAGGTCATCAGCATCATCCCCAGCATGACGGTGACGATGGCGCCCATCTGCTCTTCGACAGGATCCTCGCTGATATCCGTGGTTGTCACGTCCGCAGCACCCATCGCCTCGCCGAATTCCTGCGGGTTGATGCCGAGTTTGTCCAGGGCCTCATTCTGGGTCAGCGTGCCCGTCACGGCCGCGACGGTGGCCTGGACGCTGCTCTTGGGCTGCCCGTCGCTGAGCAGCTCATAGCCCTCGTCGGTCTTGATCAGGGCTGCGTCGATGTCTTCCTTTACCGCGGCTTCCGCGGCATCGCGGCCGGTGGCGTCGGCGACGGAGAGCTTCTCGACATTCTCGCCCAGGGCGTCCTGGACCTGCCGGAACTCTTCGGCGGAAATTCCCACCACCGCGAGCGTCGGGGCGTCGTCCTCCCGGTTGTTGAAGTAGCTGGCTACTCCGATACCTCCGATCGCGAGGATGAGCGTGATGATCAGGGAGAAGATGATTCCCTTGTTCCGCACCGCGACGGCGATCTCGCGGGCGGCGACGGTACGGATCGTGTTTGAACTGGTGTAACTCATGCGGTACCTCCCGCGCGGTTCGTGCTTTCTTCCGCGGCCTGCTGCTTCGCCCCCTGGATGACCTCCTGGAACAGGTCGGTCAGGTCGGGGATGCGGCGCTGGAAGTGGTGCACCGGACCGGCCGCGAGCGCGTCACGCAACAGCTCCTGGTCACGGTCCTGGCGGTCGACCTGCAGCAGGACGGTGCCGTCGTCCTCGCCGACGAAGGTAGCGAAATCGGGGTACCAGTCGCGCGCCGGGGTGCCGATCTCGAAGATGACCGGGCCGCGCTCACGCAGTTCCTGGACGCCACCCTCGGCCTGCATCTGGCCGGCGGTGATGATGCCTACGCGGTCGCAGAGCCGCTGGACTAGGTCCAGCTGGTGGGAGCTGAAGAGTACGGGCACGCCGCGCTGGGCGCGCTCGACGAGCATGTCGGACATGACCTGCACCGCGACCGGATCCAGCCCCGAGAAGGGCTCGTCCAGGATGAGGACGTCCGGGTCGTGGATGAGGGAGGCCGCCAGTTGGACGCGCTGCTGGTTGCCCAGGGAGAGCTCCTCCAGCTTGTCCTGGGTGCGTTTCCCAAGGTCCAGGCGCTCCAGCAGGTCCTGCGCGGCGGTGGCTGCAGCGGACTTATCCATGCCGTGCAGGCGGCCGAAGAAGCTCAGCTGGTCTGCGATTTTTTCCTTGTTGTAGAGCCCGCGTTCCTCGGGCATGTAGCCGATCCGGCGGCGCAAGTCGTCGTTCATTGGGGTGCTGCCAAGGCGGACCTCGCCCGAGTCAGCAGCTAGGACTCCCAATGCGATGCGCATCGTCGTGGACTTTCCCGCACCGTTGGAGCCAACGAAGCCGTAGATCTCGCCCGGTTGGACGGAAAAGCTCATGTCCTTCAGTACGTGGTGGTCGCCGTAGAATTTATTTAATTTCTCGACGTGGAGGGCAGTTCCTGTCATCCGTTCCTTTGCTTGAAGTCGGTCGCGGTTGGTGTTTTCTGAGGGCAGAGACGCGCGAATGTCTGCGACGTTTCTGTGCGCTAAGGATTTTACCGATCGGACTGGGCCACAGCGGGGTGTGACGGAAAAAGGTAGACAGGGGGCATGCCAACTATTACTCAGAATCTGGACAATAATTCCGTCATCCCGCTGCTGACCATGAACGATGGTCGGCAGATCCCGCAGCTCGGTTTTGGTACCTTCCAGCTGTCCGGCGAGACCTGCTACAACGCCGTGCGGGCCGCGATCACCGCGGGTTACCGCCACATCGACACCGCCGCTGTCTACGGCAACGAGGAAGAGGTCGGTCGCGCCATCCAGGACGCCATCGATGCCGGCGAGGTGACCCGCGAGCAGCTCTTCGTCACCACGAAGCTGTGGAACGATAGCCACGACCGTGTCGCCGGTGCCCTGGATGCCTCCCTGGAGCGCCTCGGCCTGGATTATGTGGATCTTTACCTGATTCACTGGCCGGTCGAGAAGATCGGAATGTTTGCCACGGCCTACCGGGACATGGTGACCCTGCGGGATCAGGGCAAGACCGCCAGCGTCGGCGTGTGCAATAGCTACCCAGAGGTCCTGGGCAAGATGATCGAGGCCAGCGGCGATACCCCGGCTGTGAACCAGATCGAGGTTCACCCCGGTTTCAACCAGGATGAGCTGCGTGCTGAGAACGCCAAGCGCGGCATCCTGACCGAGTCCTGGTCCCCGCTGAAGCAGGGGCAGAACCTGGATAACCCGGCCTTCCAGGCCATCGCGGACGCCCACGGGGTGACCGTCGCGCAGGTCATCATCCGCTGGCACATCCAGCGCGGCGATGTGGTGATCCCGCGTAGCTCCAAGCCGGAGCGCATCCGCAGCAACGCGGACGTGTTCGGCTTCCAGCTCACTGAGGACCAGATGCAGCGCATCACCGCGATCGAGGAGGGCGAGGCAGGCCGCCGCGGCCCGAATCCACACACCTTCTACGAGGGAACCTCGCTGCAGAAGCAGTAGTTCTCCCGCGATCGGCCGAAACCGCCCAGCCGGTGGGCGTGAGCTTATGGGTGGGGCGTGGGCGCGCAATATTTTTCTCGGCGGGGCACACCTCAGCGCCGGGCGCCGAAGTTTCAGGGGCGCTAACCCGGTGCGAGCTCTAGGGCACGCGCGCGATGACCTCGGTATTCGGGATGAAGAACGCCGCGCCACCGGTGCCAGCCCATTGGGACCAGCCCTCGGCGATCTGGGTCAGCGCCTCGAGGGTGACCGTGCCGAGCTGGTCGGGCACGAGTTCGCCGTCATCCGTCACCGCGGTATCGGGGAAGTCCTCACCCAGTGCGGCGGCAGTGGTGCGGGCGTAGCGGGGTGACATGCTGCGCCGCGTCCACTTCTCGGCCAACGCTTCGCGCTCGGCCTCGCTGGCGTAGACGGTCAGGCTGCCGGACACGCTGAGGTCAGTGAGCCCAGCGGAGTAGAGGGTATGCGGCAGCTGGCGACCCATCGCGGGGTTGCCGTCGTGGGTTGCCAGCCCGACGGAGAAGGTCGCGCGCCAACGGGATAGCCCCGGGTTGGGCGGGAACCACGTCATCGCGCCGAAGTCGGCGTCCCGGACGGCGATGATGCCGCCGGGCTTCGTGACGCGCCGGAATTCCTGGAGCACGACCTGCGGGTCTGCGAGGTGGTGCAGGACCTGGTGGCAGAAGACGACGTCGAAGGTAGCGTCCGCGAAGGGGAGCTGGTGAATATCTGCCTGCTGGAACGGAATGTCCAGCTGCTTGTCCGTAGCAAACTTCGTGGCCTCCGCGATCGCCTCGGCGGATTGGTCGACCCCGGTGACCTGTGCGGGTGCGCCGCCGAGGTCGGCGATGTGCTCGGCGAGGTTCGTTGTGAGGGAGCCCTGGCCGCAGCCCGCGTCGAGCAGGCGCGTGTTCGCGCTCAGGTGGGGGAGGAGGAACTCGGGGACGTCGAGCGGCGCGGGGAAGGCGTGTGGGTGCGGCACGGTTTGTGCTGGAGGGGTTGGATTCTGGGCTTCGGGATTCATGGCTTCATGCTAGGTGAGCGGACTTCCCACCGCACTTAGGTGATATGTCACGTACGTTTGGGTTAAGGTTAAGGGTATGCAATTCGGAATCTTCACCATCGGCGATGTCACCCCCAACCCTGTCACGGGGGACGTGCCCAGCGAGCACGAGCGCATCAAGAACACCGTCGAGATCGCGAAGAAGGCAGAGGCCGAGGGGCTCGACGTCTTCGCCACGGGGCAGCACCACAATCCACCGTTCGTCGCGCCCGCGAACCCACCCGTGCTGATGGCCAACCTCGCCGCGCAGACCGAGACCCTCCAGCTCTCCACCGCGACCACGCTGATCACCACCACCGACCCGGTGCGGATCGCGGAGGATTACGCCTACGTCCAGCACCTCGCGGAGGGACGTGTGGACCTCATGCTCGGCCGCGGCAACACCGGCCCCGTCTATCCGTGGTTCGGCAAGGACATCCGCAAGTCGATTCCCCTTTCCGTAGAGAATTACCACCTGCTGCGTCGCCTGTGGCGCGAAGAGGACCTGACGTGGAAGGGCGAATTCCGCACCCCACTGCAACAGTTCACGTCCACCCCACGTCCTTTGGACGACGTCCCGCCCTTCGTGTGGCACGGTTCCATTCGCTCCCCGGAGGTCGCCGAGCAGGCCGCGTACTACGGGGACGGGTTCTTCCATAACCACATCTTCTGGAACATCGAGCACACCCAGCAGCTGGTGCGCCTGTACCGCCAGCGCTTCGAGCACTACGGGCACGGCGCGGCCGACCAGGCGATCGTCGGGCTGGGTGGGCAGATCTTCGCTGCCGATACCGAAAAGGAGGCCAAGGCCACCTTCCGGCCGTTCTTCGACAACGCCCCGGTCTATGGGCACGGCCCGTCGCTGGAGGAATTCGAGCGCATCACCCCGCTGACGGTCGGCACCCCGGAGCAGATCATCGAGCGTTACCTGGGTTACGCTGACGCCGTAGGCGACTACCAGCGCCAGCTCTTCCTGATCGACCACGCCGGCTTGCCGCAGGAGATGGTGCTCGAGCAGATTGAGATCCTCGGTAGGGAGATCGTGCCGGTCCTGCGGGAGGAGTTCGAGCGCCGCCGCCCGGCGCACGTACCCTCCGACCCGCCGACCCACGCCACGCTGGTGGCGGAGGGGCCGGACTCTCCGCACCGGCAGGTGCAGCCGGCCCAGGTTCAGTAGCTGGGTAGGTGCAGTAGCTGCTTAGGGGCGTGCAGGCCTAGTATCGCTCCTGGTAGTTCACCGCTGGAAGTGCAAGGAAAGGATGGAGCAGAAGAGTTCATGAACTCCCTCATCGTTCTCAACGGAGGTTTGGGCAGCCCGTCGACGACCCGCAAGCTCGCCGAACGCATCGCCGGTGCGGTGGAATCCCAGGTTGGCCGCCGCGGAGAGTCCGTGGCCGTGGAGTACATCGACATCCGCGAATACGCCGCCGATCTGGCCACGATGATGACCACCGGGATCGCCTCGGAGAAGCTCAAGGCGGCTCAGGATAAGATCACCGCGGCCGACGCGATGGTCGCCGCGAGCCCGGTCTTTGCCGCCAGCTACTCGGGTCTGTTCAAGATGTTCATGGACGCCCTGGATCCGAACGCGATCACCGGCATGCCCGTGATCATCGCCGCCACCGCCGGGACACCCCGGCACTCCCTGATGCTGGAATACGCGATGCGCCCGCTGCTGAGCTACCTACGCGCGGATGTGATGAGCACCGCGGTCTTCGCGGCCACGGATGATTTCGGCGGCGAGGAAGGGCTGGACCGGCGCATCGAGCGCGCCGCCAGCCAGCTCGCCGACGAGATCGCGCGGGTCTCCGGCGCCGTCGAGGGGCTGGGGCCTTCTTCGCAGGTCAAGCGCAGCTCCGGCAACGACGTTGCTGCGGACGTGCCGGATTTTCTGAATCTGCTCTCTGGGCACGACGGCAACTAGCCTCTCGGGGGAAGATTGCCGTCCATGATGACCTTCTCCTGTGCCGGGTCCCAGGTGAAGGTCGCGTGGGCTTCGCCGGAGCGCATAGCGTTGGCCTCGCCGGGCTTGGTGTAGAAGTAGGTCACCGCGATCGTCTGGTCGTCGACCTGTTTGACGTCGGGGGAGAAGCCCTGCGGCTCGGCGGTGGCGGTGCCCAGGTACTCGCCCCGGTGGAAGAGCATGATGTGGTACGGGCTGGAGGCGGTTGCCAAATCAATCGTGAGGACAATGGGCGAAAGATCAGCACAAGGGTCGTAGAGACCCGTGCCGGCGAACTCGGTGTTCCAATCCCGGCTGATGTGATCAGGGGTCGGAAGCTTGCCCACATTCTGTGCCAGCGCCTCCTCGGCGGAAAGGTCACCGCACCGCTTGGTCCGGGTCTTTGGGCGTGGCTCGCTCTCCTGGGCCTTTCTCGTTGGCTTCGGCTTGGCCCGGTCCTTGCTTTCCGCGGGCCGCGTCTTCTTCACCGTCTGGGTGATGGTGACAGGCGAACTGGAGTCGGCGGCATCGCTGCCGTCACTGCTGCACGCGGTCAGTCCTCCCACGAGGACGCAGGAGAGAGCCAGTGGTAGCGCAACATTGTGGAGCCTCATGGCTATGAGATTACTTCGCCCCAGGTAGGAAGCCGACCTGGGGGAGAGAGGGGGCAGCCTTGGCAGGCCAGGACTAAGGCTTCGGCGGCAGTTCGCCGTTCATGACGACCTTCTCCTGCGCCGGATCCCAGGTGAAGGTGGCGTGGGCTTCGCCCGAACGTTCAGCGTTAGCTTCGCCGGGCTTGGTGTAGAAGTAGGTCACCGCGAGGGTCTTCCCATCGACCCGCTGGATGTCGGGGGAGAAGCCCTGCGGCTCGGCGGTAGCGGTGCCCAGGTACTCGCCCTTGTGGAAGAGCATGATGTGGTACGGGCTGGATCCGGTTGCGCCGTCGATGGTCAGCACGATGGGCGAAAGGTCAGCACAAGGGTCGTAGAGATCCGTGCCGGTGTACGACGTGTTCCACGTCCAGTCAGTGCCCTTTGGGGAGGCGAGCTTGCCCACGTTTTGTCGGAGCGCCTCCTCGGCGGGGAGGTCTCCGCACTGCTTATCCGGCTTCTTGCCCGGCTCGCTCTCCTGTGCCGGGGGCTTCCTCGTCGGCTCAGGCTTCGGCTGGTCCTTCGCCTCCGAGGGGTTCGACTCCTTCATCGTCTGGGTGACGGTTGCCGGCGAGCTGGCATCGGTAGATTCGGTGGCGGTGCCATCATCGCTGCACGCGCTCAGCGTTCCCGCCAAGGTGCAGGAGAGGGCGATGGATAGTGCAACTTTTTGGTACCTCATGCCCCTGAGGCTACGCCCCTAAAAATGCTTTGTCAGCAAACGTTTATACGTTTAGAAGGGTGTATTTTTTGTCGAATAGCAACGAGAATAGAGCTACTGTCAGTCCTCGCTAGAGGACTCAATGCGTCAGAAAGTCGCCTCATGACTCGTTCAGTGAAACCTGTGCCCGCTCCGGCTACTGCCCCAGTGGAATCGGGTTCTCGCCGCGCCTACCTGCTGGCGACAATTGTTTTGCAGGCTCTCGTCGGCCTGTGCTCTGCGGTCGCATTTACTCTTGGCGAGTCAGTGTCCTGGCCCCTGGTTTGGGCTGCGACTGTTCTCGCCGCCTTTCTCCTGTTTCTGGCTCTGTGGAGCTCGGGGGTTCTGGTCCTCAACGCGCTAAACGGGGTCGGGGCCGCGTGTCTTCTCGTCGCATGGGGCTCAGCGCTCTACTACGAGTACAGGCCCTCGCAAGGGGACGGAGTGGTGATCAATCCCCTGCCGGTGATCCTGCTCCCGGTGGGAGCGCTCATCGGCGTCGTTGCGATCGGCATTGCCGTGACATACCTGAGAAGGGGCGCCCGGACTCTCTCCGCAAAAGCCTGATCGGTGGCGGGTGTGGTGTCGTGTTTTCTGCAACCTGAGCGGGGTCAATAGGCACGGCGGACCAGGCGGCAACCGTTCTGGAAACCGCACGTGCTGAGGGGCTGACCAGCCAGGTGCGCCTGTTCGTTCCGGAGGATACTGACCATGCGTGGCAGGCCAGCGAGCGCTAGGTTTGCGAGCAAGCGTTAGGCTCTGGCTTGTGCTTCCTCTTGCTCAATCTCAGCATTGAATTCGCGCTTCGAGGACTGCCACTGGTCCTCGGTCATGCCGATCCGCCAGTAACCAGAAATCGAAACGTCGGCGCGGGGGATCTCCGAGTCGACGAAGAGGAAGCGGCGCATTTCCTTAATCATCTCGGCGACACCGTGGATAAACCAGCTGGTCTTCTTACCCGTTGGCACACCGGCCGAGCGCACCACGCGAGAAAGCTCCGTGCCGTGGGTTGCCCCATCGCGGATAACCCAGTTGACGTCCACGCCCTCGCGGGTGGGGAGTTCAAACTTCCGGTCCTCTGCCTCGATCTCGATGAAGGCGGTCGCCGTGGCGCCCTCGGGGAGGTGCTTCAGACCCGCGCCGATGGCTGGTGCAGCGGACTCATCGCCGACGAAGATAAAGTGCTCATATTCTTCGCCGGGGCCCCACGCTCCACCCGGGCCGAAGAAGCCGATCTTCGCCCCAATTTCGGCCGCGCGCGCCCAGGGCGCAGCCAGTCCGGAATCGCCGTGGGTGACAAAATCGACGTCGAAATCCCCGGTTTCTGGGTCCAGATTAATCAGGGTGTAGGTGCGGGTGACTGGCTGCTTATCCCTGGGCTGCTCCTCACGAACCTTCTCGATATCGAATGGCCACGAGTAATCAGCGCCCTCTGGGGCGAAGAGCAGCTTGATGTAGTGGTCGGTAAACGCCAGCTCCTTGCCCACAAATGCAGGAGAGTTCAAGCTCAAACGAACGAGATCCGGAGAGAGCTGGCGGCGGTCAGTCACGGTTGCTTCGTTGGCCTTACGGGGTTTGCGCTTCGGTGCTGCGCTTCGAGCCTGGTCAGCCATGATCATCACTGTCCTTCAAACACTGGGGTGCTGTGGGGGTGCCCGCATCTTTTCTTAGGTAAGGCTAACACAATTAACGGTGGTGGGTTGGTGGGGCTCGTGATGACCAGTGGCTTAAGTTCTAGTGGTCGTTGCAACACTGATCTGAAGGGTTGGTGTTGGTGATGACGGTGTCACGGTGGGATCCACCGGTTGAGGAGATCACTCGGTTTCACCAGTTGGTGGTGGGTGATGGTTTGTCGGTGCGTGCGGCTGGGTTGGATCTGGGATGGTCGTTAGCTACGGCGTATCGGATTGCGCATTGTGATGGGTTACCACTGCGGAATAAGACGTTGTCGTCACAGGTGGTTGACGAGATTGTTGCGTTGTTTGCCCAGAATGTCGCGCCAATGGATATTGTGCGGCGGTTGGGTGTGAATCCTTCGTCGGTATACCGGGTGGGGATATCGATTGGTGCGCGGCCCCGTCCTGCTCCTGAGGGTCGGCGGGCTGTGGCTACGGCGCGGCGAGTGGAGTATTTGGAGCTTCGGGCCTGTGGGTTGGATCGTCGTTCTGCTGCAGCTGCGTGTGGGATGGGGTTACGTGGTGCGCTTGATGTTGATAAGGGGGTGATTAAAACACGTGGTCGGCGTGTGCCGTTTGTGCCCGATGGCCAGGCAGTTTATCGCTATAAACGGCTTATGCAGGTTCTTGCGTATGTTGATGGCCGGGTCAGTGTTCCGGTGGAGGTGCTGCCGCAGGCTGCGGTGGAGAAGGTGATTGACCGGCGGTACTTGTCGTTGGTGGAGCGGGAGCGCATCGCGGATCGGGTGAATCGGAATTTATCGGTTCGGGCGATTGCGCGTGAGCTTGGGCGTGATCCGGGGACGATTTCGCGCGAGATTAGTCGCAATAGTGGTGATGATGGCATTTATCGGCCGTATGAGGCGCACCGGAAGTCAACGCTTCGGAGGTTTCGGCCGAAGGTGTCGAAGATTGCGGCGAATCCTCGGTTGAAACAGCAGGTGTGGCAGTGGTTGCGGATGGAGTTTTCCCCTGAGCAGGTGGCTGGCCGGTTGCGCAGGGAATTCCCTGGCTGAGGTTACCCTCGTTTAGTGGACACCCAACTTGTACGGATGTTGTGTCCGTAGGAGAGGATGTTCATTGTGAGCCA
>NZ_JASPJL010000001.1:282678-377783 GCF_030232315.1 Corynebacterium sp. MSK039 | reverse complement strand
TGTGAGTATCACCGCCTACCGAAAACTTCATGTAGCGTGACCCGAAACTGTCCAACAAAATGTCCGCGTCCCCTTTTTGTCACTTAACCCAGGAGGGCGGTCAGAAGCGCGTCTCAGGCGGTGGGATGGAAAGAGTAAAAGCCGCCCGCTAGTCGTCCTCAGCGTTCCGTACGCGGCGCTGGAAGTTTACGGCTTGGGCCTGCAACGTTTCGGCGAGCTGCTTCTCACCATCCGCGGCACCCGAGGCTCGGGGCGGGGCGAGGATGAGCTCGGTGGAGTCGTAGCCCGCCGCGAGCTCCCGGGCACGCGCGAGCTCAGCGTCCAGCTGCAGGCCTAGCAGCAGCACGTTATTTGCCATGAAAAGGCAAAAGAAGCCGCCGATGATGCCGCCTAGCGCCCCGTACATGCCGATGTGCAGGAAATTATTCAGGTAAGTCCGAAAGCCCTCCCCGATCAGCGTGAGGACAACCAGCGCGCTCACAGAGCCCGCAGTGAACAGGCGGAAACGCCCTTGCCTGACGTTCGGGGCGACGTGATAGAGCAGCGCGATGAGCATCTGGGAGAGCCCGAAGATCACCGGCCACCGCAGCCACGTCCACAGCGGCAGGAAATAGTCGAGCATGAAGGTGCGCAGGCCAGCCAGTCCCAAGGGATCGGCGATGTGGGTGAAGAAGGGGGAGAGGAGCTCCTCGCGGAGGAAGAAACCCGCCGCGATCAACACAAGCCCCGCAACCAAAGCGATGGTCAAGCCCCACATCACGAGCCAGGTCCGTAGGATCGACCGGCCCTCCTCGCGGCCGTAGAGCGCGTTCGCGCTGCGGGAAAACGCGCGAACATAGGCCGAGGAGGAGAAGAGCGCGAAGAGGACGGCGAAGATCAGTGTGATCAGGGAGCGCTGCGTGGTGCCGATGATCGCCTCGATGATGTTCGACGCCTGAGCCGCGAAGTCTGCCGGGATGTTGCGGTTGATGAATTCGCCGGTCACGCCCAGCACCTGATCGCGATTCTGGTCGAGTACCAGCATCACGATCGCGTAGAAAGCCATGAGGGTGGGGATCGCGGTGAAGATGGAGTAGAAGCTCAGCGTCGCGCCCTTATCGGGAAGCCCACGGTAGAAAAACTCCGTGTACAGCCGCTTGGCGATCATGCCCCATGCCTTCGGGCCAGGAAAACGATGCTCGCTGGTGACCTCTGCTGAGTAACGATCCGGAGAAATCGCCTGTCGGTCCGTGCCACCGCCGGCCGGCATTACGAGCGAGTCGGGGGTGTCATTCTCGGAACGGGTCATTGGCATCCTTGGCGCATCGGCGACACTACTGCTTTCATGCTAACGCGAGAACTCCCTAAAACCCGGCATTGACCAGCGGATTAGGAGAGTTGAGGCAGTGGCCTGTAGGCTTTGTTCTCGATCACAGAGCTGGTTGCTGTTACATCGGTACGCCGGTAGAGAGCTAGTTTTGTGTGTCCTATGCGCCCCGTTCGTCTAGCGGCCTAGGACGCCGCCCTCTCACGGCGGTAACACGGGTTCAAATCCCGTACGGGGTACCAAGAAGAACCTCCCACCACTTGATTGTGGTGGGAGGTTTCGCGTTTCCTAGGCTCAGCCCCCGTTAGCCGTTGATCACACTGGCGCTAAAGATTCCGCCCCGCTGCTGTGCAGCGGGGCGGAACGGAGTAAGGGGGGGGGACTTTAAGCCTGTGTCTGGTCAACCTTCTTGAGGCGGGAGTAGACCAGAGCAGTGAGCCCGACGAAGGCGATGATGCCGATCCACTGCGCCGGTCCGGCGAAGCTCTCGCCGACCACGGCCAAGGCGTCGCCGTTGGAGGTCGCCGCAATGATGCCAGCGTTGATGACTCCGAAGAGAGATTCGCCGACGATCAGGCCGGTGGCCATGAGGACGCCCATGCGCTTGCTGCGCTGCGGATTAGCCTGCTTGTCGGCCCACTTGTTGTAGACGTAGCCCAGGGCAGCGCCGATGGGGATGATCAGCGTGAGAGAGGCCGGAAGGTACATTCCCATGCCCACCGCCAGAGGTGGCAGGGAGTAGCGGGAGGCCTTGCTCAGGACCTCGTTGATGACGATCACCACGGCGCCGATGGCCGCGCCCAGGCCGATGAGCCCCCAATCCAAGGAGTCTCCGAAGATGCCCTCGGCGACGGAGCTCAGCAGTGCAGCCTGAGGCGCTGCGAGAGCGTCGGGGCCGGCGCCCGGAGCGCCAGCAAAGCCGAAGCCCTTGCGCATGAGCTCCATGATCGGCGGGATGATCGCAGAACCGAAGATGACACCCAAGATGAGGGCCACCTGCTGCTTCCATGGGGTGGCGTCGACCAACTGGCCGGTCTTGAGGTCCTGGAGGTTGTCATTGGAAATCGTCGCGATGCCGAAGACCACCGACGCGGTGAACAGGGTGTAGGCGACGAGTGCGGTGGAGTCGGCCTCCCCGCCCACGACGACCTTGATCAGCAAGGCAGCGGACAACACGACGATGATGCCGACGCCCGAGATGGGGGAGTTCGAGGAGCCGATGAGTCCGGCCATGTAGCCACAGATCGACGCGACGATGAGCCCCACCAGGAGGGTGTAGATAATCGACAGGGCAATGAGGCCGGTCATGTGGTGCGTGATGGTGGTGTCCTTCACGAAGAGCCACAGGAGCAGGCCTACTGGCAGCATCGACGCCAGCGTGACCCCGGCGACGATGGGGAACGGGATGTCCCTCTCGGTGAGGTCCACAGTCTGGCCATCGTGGCGGGCACGAGAGGAGGCCAGAGCCTCCTTGATGCCACGGATGATGGGGCCGATGATCTTCAGGAGGGTCCACACCGCGGCGATGGCCATGGTGCCTGCGCCGATGAAGCGCACTTCGGAGGAGAAGGTGGCCGAGACAATCTCAGAGATGTCGCCCTCGGCCGGGATGAGGCCCGAAGTGCGCAGCGGCATGAGCGCCCCGTAGGAGATGATCAGGCCAACGATCATGGCGACACCGACGGACATGCCGACGAGGTGACCGACGCCGATGAGAGCCAGCGAGAGCGAGCCACCCATCATCGTGGCACCTGGGCCGAGGCGGAAGTAGGAGGACACCGAGGATGCTGCGAGCTTCATGGCGGAGAGGATCGACATCACTGCTGAGGCGATGGAGCCAAGGATGATCAGACGCAGCCCCGTCTTGTTTTCCTCAGCGGAGTCCTGGTTCTGGGTGTCGCCGACCTTGAGCACCTCGGCGGCTGCCACGCCCTCGGGGAAGGGGAGGTCTGAGCCCGTGACCAGCGCCCTGCGTAGCGGAATGGAGAAGGTCACGCCGAGGATGCCGCCGATGGCAACCATGGAGGCGGTGGTCCAGTAGGGGAAGCCCTGCCACCAGCCGACCATGATCAGGCCGGGGAGGACGAAGATGATCGCCGAGAGTGTGCCTGCCGCCGAGGCGATGGTCTGCACGATGTTGTTTTCCTGGATCGTGTGATCCTGGAAATTGCGCAGAATGGCCATGGAGATCACGGCCGCGGGGATCGAGGTGGCGAACGTCAGACCGACGCGCAGCCCGAGGTAGACGTTGGCTGCCGTGAAGATGAGCGTGATGATGCCGCCGAGGAGAACCGCGCGGAGGGTGAACTCTCGGACGGGGGAGCGGCGGGGCGCTGCAGGGTCTGTGCCTACAGCCGCATTACCGGTGCCTGTTGAGCTGGACATGGGGTGAACTTTCTGGTCAAAACTTCATGTTCTGACGATGATGGTAGACCCCACAAGCCCTAGAGATGAATCTCGATTTCCTTTGCCGTCTGCCGAAGCGCGTCCCCGAACTTCTCGGCGGGGGAGTCACCCATGCGGGCGACGGGCCCGGAAACGGATAGTGCTGCCACCATCGTGCCGGTCGAGTCGAAGATCGGGACGGAGGCGGAAGCCAGGCTGGCGTCGCGTTCTGCAACGGATTCTGAGATCTGGGTTTGACGCACGCGCTCTAGCTCCGCGGCGCTGTACGCGGCGGTGGGGAGCACCGCCTGCTGCAGCGAGACGGGAGCCCAGGCGACCAGGATGCGGGCAGCGGAGCCGGCGTTGAGCGTCATCCGGGTGTTGCGAGGAACGGTGTCGCGAAGGCCCGTGGCAGGTTCCGCGTTGGCCACACAGAGTCGCTCGAAGCCGGAGAGCTGGTAGACCTGGACGGATTCCTTGGTCTGCTCCACCAGCTTCGGGAGTAGGTGCTCGGCCGCTTCCTCCAGGCGCGGGCTGGTGCGCGGGGCGAGCTCGGCGAGCGCGGGCCCGGCTGTCCACTGACCGTCGGCCTGGCGCTCAATCAGCCGGTGTTTCTCCAGTGCCACGGAGATCCGGTGGGCGGTTGCCCGTGGCAGGCCGGTTTCGTCGCAGACTTCCGAGAGGTTGTGCGGACGGGCTGCGATGATGGAGAGGATGTAGACCGCGCGGTCGAGAACCTGGATGCCGCTGATCGCCGGGATGTCTGGCTTCTCGGCGCCAGCAGGGTGCGCGTCCCCAGGGTCGACCCCCAAGTGGGGTGGCTGCGGTGCCGAGTTGGTATTTCGCTCAGATGTATATCCCATGATTTGATACTATACATTCCATCAAGTGGAACTGGCGAACTTTCGGGTGACTCCCGAGGTTCGCAAGATTCTGGAAATGAGGAGAGCGTAGTGAACACCACAACTAATACCACCCGCGGCGCAACAGAAAAGCCGCTGACGCTCGCCGAGAAGGTCTGGCGCGACCACCTCGTCGCCAGTGGATCGGACGGCGACCCGGACCTGCTGTACATCGACCTCCACCTCGTCCACGAGGTTACCTCGCCGCAGGCCTTCGACGGGCTGCGCCAGGCAGGTCGGCCCGTCCGTCGTCCTGACCTGACCATCGCAACCGAGGACCACAACGTCCCCACGACCGGCGTCGTCGGTGGAAACCTGCTGGATATCGAGGACCAGACCTCCCGCCTGCAGGTCTCGACCCTGCGCAAGAACGCCGAAGAGTTCGGCATCCGCCTGCACTCTATGGGGGACATCGACCAGGGCATCGTCCACACCGTCGGCCCACAGCTCGGCCTGACTCAGCCGGGCATGACGGTGGTGTGCGGTGACTCCCACACCTCCACCCACGGTGCCTTCGGCTCCATCGCCATGGGCATCGGCACCTCCGAGGTCGAGCACGTGCTGGCCACCCAGACTCTGCCGCTGAAGCCCTTCAAGACCATGGCCATCGAGGTCAGCGGAGAGCTGCAGCCGGGTGTCTCCGCCAAGGACCTGATCCTCGCCATCATCGCGAAGATCGGCACCGGTGGCGGCCAGGGCCACATCATTGAATACCGTGGTGAGGCCATCGAGAAGCTGTCGATGGAAGCCCGCATGACCATCTGCAACATGTCCATCGAGGCCGGCGCCCGGGCCGGCATGGTTGCTCCCGACCAGACCACCTTCGACTACCTCGAGGGCCGCCCGCACGCCCCGCAGGGCCAGGACTGGGAGGACGCCGTCGAGTACTGGAAGTCCCTCCGCACCGATGAGGGAGCGGAGTTCGACACGGTCGTCCACATCGACGGCTCCAGCCTCACCCCGTTCATCACCTGGGGAACCAACCCGGGCCAGGGCCTGCCGCTGGGCGCGACCGTGCCCGCGCCGGAGGACTTCACCAACGACACCGACCGCGCCGCCGCCGAGAGCGCCCTGGAGTACATGGATCTGACCCCGGGAACCCCGCTGCGGGACATCCCGGTGGACGTGGTCTTCCTGGGTTCCTGCACCAACGCCCGCATCGAGGACCTGCGCGCCGCCGCGGAGGTTCTGGACGGCCGGAAGGTTGCGGACAGCGTCCAGATGCTCGTCGTCCCGTCGTCCACGCGAGTCAAGCAGCAGGCAGAGGAGGAGGGCCTGGACAAGATCTTCCTCGCCGCGGGCGCTGAGTGGCGCACCGCAGGCTGCTCCATGTGCCTGGGCATGAACCCGGACCAGCTGACCCCCGGCCAGCGCTCCGCCTCGACTTCCAA
This sequence comes from Corynebacterium sp. MSK039, assembly GCF_030232315.1. Lineage (NCBI taxonomy): Bacteria > Bacillati > Actinomycetota > Actinomycetes > Mycobacteriales > Corynebacteriaceae > Corynebacterium > Corynebacterium sp. MSK039. Next base: position 371,799 of record NZ_JASPJL010000001.1, on the reverse strand, counting down.
CCGCAACTTCGAGGGCCGCCAGGGCAAGGGTGGGCGCACCCACCTGGTCTCCCCGCAGGTCGCAGCGGCAACCGCCGTGCAGGGCACCTTCGCAAGCCCCGCCGACCTCTAAGCGAACACGTCACCCACAAGTTCACCCACGGAACCCACGAAGGAAGCCACACCATGGAAAAGTTCCACACCCACACCGGTGTCGCAGCGCCCCTGATGCGCTCCAACGTCGACACCGACCAGATCATCCCCGCCGTGTACCTGAAGCGCGTGACCCGCACCGGCTTCGAGGACGGCCTGTTCGCTGGCTGGCGCCAGAGCCCGGACTTCGTCCTGAACCAGGATGCGTTTAAGAACGCCTCCGTGCTGGTTGCGGGACCGGACTTCGGCACCGGCTCCTCCCGAGAGCACGCCGTCTGGGCGCTGATGGACTACGGTTTCCGCGTTGTCCTCTCGTCCCGCTTCGCGGATATTTTCAAGGGCAACTCCAGCAAGGCCGGGCTGCTGGCCGCTATCGTCGAGCAGTCCGACATCGAGCTGATGTGGAAGCTCATCGAGCAGAACCCCGGCATCGAGATGACCGTGAACCTTGAGGATCGCACCGCGACCCTGGGCAGCCACACCTTCAACATCGAGGTGGATGACTACACCCGCTGGCGCCTGATGGAGGGCCTGGACGACATCGGCCTGACCCTGCGCAAGGAAGAGCAGATCGCCGAGTTCGAGTCTCAGCGCCCGAGCTTCAAACCGAAGACTCTGCCAGCCCGCACTGCGGACTAAGCGGCAGCAAAGTCGAAAAGACCCCGCCCCGGTCGGCCACAGAGCCGATCAGGAGCGGGGTCTCGCCGCTATAGGGCGGCAGGTCACCGGCAATGGGCACCAGGTGCCCGGCCAGCCGGATTACTTCACCGGCAACGCGCTAGCTAGGTAGTCCGCACCCAGCAGTTGATCATCCTTGAAGTGCAACACCCACACGCTGCCCTTCTTCACGCGCACGTCCTCGACCTCGATACCGCTCTCGGAAAAGAGGTTCTCCAGCATCGCCGGAATCGCCGCCCCCTGGGAGGACACGGCGGCAACCTTGCGCTGCTCAACCGTGGCCTTCAGCGCAGCAACAGCCGCCGGGACGTCCGTCACGACCTGATCGTCGGAGAAGGTCGAGGACACCGTCAGCGGAAGGTCGAAAGCCTGGGAGAGCGGGGAGACCGTGTCGAAGCAGCGGTCCGGGCGCGCCGAGAACACCGCCGACGGCCCATAGGCCCCCAGCTGGGAGACGAGCATCTCGGACTGGCGACGGCCACGCTTATCCAGAATGCGCTTGTCGTCATCACCGCTCCACGTCCGCCGTGGCAGCGCGCGGGCGTGGCGCGTCAGCAGGACCCGGCGGTTCGCTCCCAGAGCCAGCAGCTCCAAAGCAGCATCCAAAACCTGCTGATCGAGCGGGTAAGTCAGCGACTTGCGCGCCTTCTTCGGAGACAACCAACGCAGCTCGTCGACCTCGTCGTCCACATCATCGTTGCCCTCGAAGTAACCGTCCACGGCCTCCGCGGTCCAGTAATAAACCACCTTCGTGCGCTTGCGGACGGGGTAGTGGACGTAGCCCAGCAACCAGCCGAGCTCCACGCGGTAGCCGGTCTCCTCCAGGATCTCCCGGAACGCGGTGCCCGCGAGGTTCTCTCCCGGGTCGACCTTGCCCTTCGGCAGCGTCCAGTCGTCATAACGGGGGCGGTGCTCCACCGCGATCTCCAGCTCACCCTTCTCGTTGCGGCGCCACAGAACCGCGCCGGCAGCGAACGTCGGGCGCTCGAACTCTTCGGTGGGGTGGGAGCCGATGCGGGCCACGTGGCCGCGCCCATTGATGGACCTCGCCAGGGATGTGGATAGGTCGCCGTCGCCGTTGTTCGTGATCACGAGGAAAATCCTCCCGTCCGGGGACTAGAATTGGGAAGCTGACTTAACAACAGTGATCCTATACGAGGCCATGCAGGATCAGATACGTAGGTATTCGGGACATAAAATTTAGGCGGTGTTCGCACGATGGTGCAGGTAGCAGTGATGGGGGCTGGTTCGTGGGGGACGACCGTGGCGAAGGTTTTCGCTGACTCCGGCAACCCCGTCATCCTGTGGGCTCGCCGCGATGAGGTTGCCGCCGACGTCAACGACAATCACCGCAATAGCGCCTACCTCGGGGACGTGGACCTTCCCGAAGGCCTTTCGGCGACGACGCACCCCGCCACGGCACTTCACGGTGCGGAGATCGTCGTGCTCGGCGTCCCCTCCCAGACGCTGCGCGGCAACCTGAACAGCTGGCGGGAACACATCGAGCCGAATGCCACGATCATCAGCCTGGCCAAGGGCATCGAGTACGAGACCGGGATGCGGATGAGCCAGGTCATCGCGGACGTCGCTGGGGTCGCCAGCGACCGGGTCGCCGTGCTCACCGGTCCGAACCTCGCCAAGGAGGTCGCCCAGGGCCAGCCCGCCGCCACCCTCATCGCCTGCGAGGACGACGACCGCGCCCGCTTCGTCCAGTCCGCCGTCGCCGCGCCGTATTTCCGCCCCTACACCAGCCAGGACGTCCTGGGGGCCGAGGTCGCTGGTACCTCCAAGAACGTCATCGCGTTGGCCGCGGGTATCGCCGCGGGCTGCGGCTTTGGAGCAAACACCAATGCCACCGTCATCACCCGCGGGCTTGCCGAGACCACCAGGCTTGCCCTCCAGCTCGGCGCGGATGCGCGCACCATGGCCGGGCTCGCGGGCATGGGCGACCTGGTTGCCACGTGTACCTCGCCACTATCCCGCAACCGCAGCTTCGGCCAGCGCCTCGGCGAGGGCGCGGGTCTAGAGGCAGCTGCCGAAGCCACCAAGGGGCAGGTCGCCGAGGGCGTGGTCAGCTGCCGTTCCGTCCAGGCGCTGGCGCGCAAGGCCGGGGTGGACATGCCCATCACGGATGCGGTGGTGCAGGTCTGCTACGAGGACGCCAGCCCCAAGGAGATCATCAACCAGCTGTTGGGCCGCACCCGCAAGCCCGAGTGATAGGGGCGCGCCGTCCCCGCGGTGGGCTACCGCGATTCGCAGGCTTAAGCGGGTAGGGTTAGCGCTGTGACTGCAGCTGAAAAACTCACCGTCGCCGTCGTTTACGGTGGCCAATCGACCGAGCACTCCGTGTCCTGCATTTCCGCGGGCGCGATCATCGACAACCTGGACCCAGAGCGGTTCACGGTCGTCCCCGTGGGCATCACCAGCGGGGGAGCGTGGGTGCCGGGGACCACGGATACCGCACAGTTGCGAGCCGACGGCCGCGAGCTGCCCACCGTCGCCGATCGCGGCGAGCACATCCAGCCCACGCTGGGTGCCGCCGGGGATGCCACCGAATTCCGCTTCGTCACCGGTGACCGCGCCGGGGAGGTCTTCGCCACCGCGGACGTCATCTTCCCCGTCCTACACGGCGCCAACGGTGAAGACGGCACCATCCAGGGTCTCTTCGACCTGCTGGGCGCCCGCTATGTCGGCAACGGCGTGCTGGCCTCCGCCGCGGGCATGGACAAGGAGTTCACCAAGAAGATCGCCCGGGAGGCCAACATCCCGACCGGCCCGGAAGTTGTGCTGCAGGGCCGCGCCGAGCTCACGGACGAGGAGCGCGAGCTGCTCGGTCTCCCGGTCTTCGTCAAGCCCGCCCGGGGTGGCTCCTCCATCGGCATCTCGAAGGTGGACAGCTGGCAGGACCTGCCCGCCGCCATCGAGGAGGCCGCCTCCCACGACCCGAAGGTCATCATCGAGGCCATGATTACCGGCCCCGAGGTCGAATGCGGCGTGCTGGAGCGCGAGGACGGCACCTTGGTCGCATCCTCCCCAGCCATGCTGCAGGGCACCGACGCCGGAGAGGAGGGCTTCTACGGCTTCGACGCCAAGTACCTCGACGACACCGTCAGCGCCACCATTCCTGCCCCGCTCGACGAGGCCACGACGCGCCGGGTGCAGCAGCTCGCGATCGAAACCTACCGCGCCCTGGGCTGCACCGGCCTGGCACGCGTGGACTTCTTCGTCACCGACACCGGCCCGATCCTCAATGAGATCAACACCATGCCCGGCTTCACCCCAATCAGCATGTACCCGCAGATGTTCCTGGCTGATGGTCTGAGCTACGCCGACCTGCTGACCACCCTGGTCGCCGGGGCGCGTCGCCACTCATAGACCCTAAGACAACGGGAAACGCCCGCCACGGTTACCGTGGCGGGCGTTGTCGTGTGCGGAGGATGCCCCGGAATAGCCCGGGACGTTAACCACGCGCCGAGAGGTACTAGGAGCGCTCGGCGCGCTTCGACATGCTCTCGGTAATCGCCTTCGTCACCGTGGGCAGCACATCGCCGCTGCTGAACTGCGGCATCGCGACGGCGACGACCTCCTCGTGGCCGATCGCGTACCAGTGACCGATCGTCGAACCCTGCGCGAGGGCAGGGGCATCGAACCACGGAACGTCGTCGATCTGGGAAAGCCGCTCACCGCGCTCATAGGACTCCGGGAAGGCAACGCCACAGCGAACCACAACCGGCTCGTTGCCATCCTTCTCGGGCTGGTAGACGACCAGAGAATCCGCCGCGGCGCGCTTGGCCTGCTCGATGAGGTCCGAGAGCTTCGGATCCCGCAGCGCGTCCTCGCCGGCCACGGCCGTGGCGTTGTTCTCCATCAGCTCGCCCAACTCCTTGCTGCTCAGGCGACGGAAGCCGGCGATCTCCGCCGGCAGGGCCTCGTCGAAGGAATGGCAGGTCTGCTCATTACGATCCTTGGCTACTGGCTCGTCGGCCAGCGGCAGGGCAGCCGGGGTCACGGGGGATTTAGAGGATGCGACCTCGCCGAGAACGGGGGAGATCTCCGCCACCGCGTCCTTGATGAGGCCGCCGTCTGCCTCGGACGTCACCGCAACGGTCGGCTCCCCAGACACGGAGTACCAAGTGGCCAGGCTGGACCCCGGGGTGGCGTCCTGGGCGATGAACCAGCTCGCCCCTTCAGCCGCGGAGACCGGGCTGATGACGGTGTACTGATCCGGCATCGTGACACCGCAACGGACGGTCAGCTGGGTGCCGTTGGTGTCCCGGTAAGCGACGGTGCCGTCTGGAATCGGATCCAGAATGCCCACCTTGCGGAACTTACCGGCATTCTCCGGGGCCTTCTCCACCAGCTGGGAGCACTCCGCGGCCAACGCATCCGGCGCATCGACAGCACCGACCGAGACGTCCGAATACTTCTGCCGATCCGAAAGAATCTTGGCTCCCCCCAACACCGCGACGGTGAAGACGAGAGCTAGGATCAGACTGATCGTGACGAGTGAACGGGGAGCCCCTGCTCCACGGCCCTGGGCATCAGCCCCCGTAGTCGGGCCCTGCGAGGCGGCCGGGGATGCACCCCGTGGATTACGCTGTGTGCTCATAGGCACACATCTTATAAGGAGGCGGGCGGATGTCCCGATACACCGGCCCCACGGTGCGCGAGGTGGGGGAGGCGGCCACCATCCAGGCGATCCGTCGCGCGGCCCCGAGCGAACTCAACGGCGACGACGCGGCGATCCTGCGACCCACAGCACCGAACTCGCGCCACGTCAGCTGCACCGACATCCTCGTCCTCGGGCGCCACTTCCGGCCCGAATACTCCACGGCCTACGAAGTCGGCGTGAAAGCCATCACCCAAAACTTCGCCGACATCCAGGCCATGGGAGCCCGGCCCACCGCGGCCCTGCTCGGGCTGGCGATCCCGGGCGAGACCCCGCTGAGCTGGGTTAGCGAACTCGCCGAGGGGATTGAGGCTGCCGCTGAACCCTGGGCCGCCGAACTGGTGGGTGGCGACATCGTGCAGGGCAAGGAACTCCTCATCTCCATCACCGCGCTCGGCGAGCTCACCGGCCCCGCACCCGCCCTGCGGGTCAACCGCGCCGCGCCGGGGCAGCAGGTCATCGTGCACGGCAAGCTCGGGCACTCCGCGGCGGGGCTGGACGTGCTGCGCCACTACGGTAGCCGGGCGGCGATCCCGGACGATGAGATCCTGCAGGAACTGGCCAGCTGGCACTGCGCACCCACCCTGGTGGCGGGGCAGGGGACCGTCGCCCGGGCAGCCGGGGTTGCCAGCATGACTGATAACTCCGACGGGCTGATCTCCGACCTCAACCACATCGCGACGTCCTCCGGGGTCACTATCGACGTCGAAAAGGCCAGTATCGCCCCCGACGAGATGCTCCAGCACGCGGCAGACGTCCTGCAGGCGGACCCGTGGAAGTGGGTCTTGAGCGGCGGGGAGGACCACAGCCTGCTGGCCACCACCGCAGCCCGCATCCCCACCGGCTTCCGACGCATCGGGAGCACGGGCTCGCAAACCGGTTCGGGACCGAAGGTCACCATCGATCGCGCCACCCCGGTCTACACCGCGGGCTGGTCCTCACTCTAAGCCGCCCACGACACCCGCTAGGAGGCCCACCATGATCTACGTGCACCCCAATTGGCAGCTGCCCGGGCTGGAAGAAACCCTGCACAAAGCTCAGGCCGCCCACGCGCCGGGCCAGCAGGTCCTCCCGCCGGAGGAATACATCCTGCGGGCCTTCGAAGTCGATCCGGCGGACGTGAAGTGCCTCATCGTGGGGCAAGACCCATATCCCACCCCGGGGCACGCGGTGGGGCTCGCGTTCTCCTCTGAAGGTGAGCAGATCCCGAAGTCCCTGCAGAACATCTTCACGGAATACAGCGAAGACCTGGGCCTACCCCGGCCCACCACCGCGGACCTAAGCCCCTGGCTGGACGAGGGGGTGCTGCTGCTCAACCGGGTGCTCACGGTGCTCGCGGGACAGGCGAATAGCCACCGGGGCCTGGGTTGGGAGGCCATCACCGAGGCCGCGGTCCGCCAGGTCGCAGCCAACGAGCACTTCTGCGCGATTCTCTGGGGCAAACAGGCCCAGCAACTGGCGGGCATCATCGGGCCCGAGCGCTGCATCATGTCCCCGCACCCATCACCGCTGTCTGCCTACCGCGGATTCTTCGGCTCCCGACCCTTCAGCCGTGCCAATGAAATCCTGCGGGCCCAGGGTGCCGATCCCGTGGATTGGAGCCTCGACCGTTAAGCTGGCAGGCATGTCCGAAACGATTTCCGCGCTTGCCGTCACCAATTGGGTGAACCGGGCAGCGATGCTGCTCGAGGAGTCTCAGGCGGAAATCAACCGCATCAACGTGTTCCCCATCGCGGACTCCGACACCGGGTCGAACATGGCCCACACCGTCCGCGCCGCTTGCGAGGAACTCCAGTCGGCGGTCGACGAGGGCACGCTGCCGGAGCCGGAGGACGCCACCGACGCGAACCTCCCAACCATCACCGCGCTGCTGGCCACGGGCGCGGTCAAGGGAGCGCGCGGGAATTCCGGGATGGTGCTGAGCCAGGTATTCCGTGCCCTCGCGGATGCGTCCGCCCAGGGGCCGATCGATGCCGCCGCGCTGGTTCGGATGCTCCGGGACGCCGTGGGCTTTGCCGAGTCCACCATCGCCGCCCCCGTGGAGGGCACGATTCTCACCGTCCTGCGCCAGGCAGCTAACGGTGCGAGCACAGCCCATGAGGCGGGCGAGGGGATGAGCGCGATCGTCGACGCTTCGCTCGATGCCGCCCGCGAGGCGCTATTCGATACCCCCAACCAGCTCGAGGTGCTCGCCGAGGCCGGGGTCTACGATGCCGGCGGGGCAGGGTTCATTCTCATGCTCGAAGCGCTGAAGGACGTCCTGACTGGGAAGTCCGAGGGGACAGCGGTGACAGGCTCCAGCACACGGGAGCACGAGGCACCCGGGGGCGATAGCGCATCTGGTACGCACGCCGAATCCCACGGTGTTCCCGCCGAACTGGAGTTGCTCTTCTTTTTCCACGGCGACGTCGACCCGCTGCGCGAGGTACTCGCCACCCATGGCGACTCAATCGTTGTCGCCCCAGTGTCCGAGGAGCAGGCGAAGGTGCACGTCCACACGCTGGAAGCCGGTGCCTTGCTCGAAAAGGCATTCGGCCTGGGGCAGGTGACCGAGTTACGCATCGAGGTGCTGCCCAGCCAGCCCGGGAGGCTCGCAACCGCGACGCGCCGGGCGTCCCGGCCCATCATCGCCCTGGTGCCCGGCCACAACGAGGGCGAGAAAGGTGCTGTGGGCGATTCCGGTGAGGGCGATGAGCAAGATATTTTCGCGGCCGTGGGAGCCGTCAGCCTCGACCCGGTAGCCAGCGAAGAACAGACCCGCACCGCACTGGAGCAGCTGCCCGACGGTGATATCGCCGTGCTCACCAATGGGGCAGACCCCGCCGCCATCCTGGAGGTAGCCCAGCGGGAGGGCAGTGACCGCCAGCTCAACATCATCGACACCGACTCGCTGGTCGGGGGCCTGGCCGCGCTCGCGGTGTTCGATCCGACGAACGATTGGGAGGACAACACGGCGGACATGCTGGACGCCAGTGTGTCTCAGCGTTGGTGGCAGGGCCCGCCGGAACAGCTGCCGCAGACTGTGGCTGACCTGTTGGCCGATGGTGGGGAACTCGTCACCTTCATCACCTCCGATCCCGCTGTGGCCGACGCAGTGAAAGCCTTCGTGCAGCGTGCTCGCGAACAACACCCCGGCGTGGAGTTCCACGAGCATCACGCCCGAGGCTTGGGCACTGCGGTTCAGGTGGGTGTCGAGTAGATGCTCGGCTGGCAGGACACCCGCCCGCTCACCACGGCGACCACCCCCGACCGGGCGAAAAACCTGGCGGATAAGCCTGGCCTGAAGACCCTTCAGGATGTGCTGCTGACTTTCCCAACCCGCTACGCCAGGCTGGGAACGTCGGACCAGCTGGACATGCTCGTGCCCGGCGAGATGTACACCTGCGTGGCGCAGATCCTGGGGGTCGAGCAGAAAGAGAACTTCTCGGGCCGCGGGCCCCGCACCTTCATCCGCTTCCGCTTCACCGATGGCAGCGTGCAGATGGAGTCCGCGCTCTTCGGTAACCCCAAGATGCACCTGGGGGTGCTCCAGCCCGGCGCGATCCTGCTGCTGCACGGCAAGCTGGATACATTCCGCAACCAGTGGCAGCTGAAGAATCCGAGTTATGTGACGATCGACCCGGGCCCCAGCGCGCGCTTCGGGGCTTATGGCTCGCTGAAGACGATCGTCACCATCGCGGGAAGCCAGGAGGCGGCGGAGGAGCTGCTGCGCATGCCTTACCTGCCTGGTTATCCGCGCAAGCGGGGTACTTCGACCGCGGAGCTGATCGGGGTGGTGGACCAGGTCCTCCGCGGGCCGCTCGCGCCGACACCAGGGGGCGAGACGATCCCGGAGATGCTCCCGGACCCCGCCGCTGTAACGACGAGCGCGGACGGTACCGGTGGGGAGGTTGCCGCCGGTACGGTGCCCGCGTGGCCGACCGGTGCCGACGGTGCCCCGCTGATCCGTTTCGACGCCGCCCTGCGCGGCATTCACCAGCCGCCGGAGGAGGGGCCGGGCGCGGCGATCGAGCGGTTGAAGTTCAATGAGGCCCTCGAGTTGCAACTCATCATGGCGCTGCGGGCGGCGGACTCCACGCGACGCACCTCGCCGCGGGTGGATGCGCTGCATTCCGAGCTGCTGGCCTCCTTCATCCATAGCCTGCCCTACCGGCTGAGCGAGGGGCAGACGAGCGCGTGGGACCGGGTCGCCGAAGCGCTCGATTCCACGGTGCCGGCGAACCTCATGCTGCAAGGAGACGTCGGTAGCGGCAAGACCCTGATCGCCGCGTTGGCGATGGTGGCGGCCGCGGACGCCGGCCTGCAGTGCGCCTTCATTGCCCCGACGGAGGTGCTGGCGGTGCAGCACGCGCAGACCCTGACCCGCCTGGTCGAGGGACTACCGATCACCATCACGGTGCTCACCGGCAGCCAGAGTTCCGAGGTGCGCCGCCGATCGCTGCTGGACATCGTCAGCGGCCAGGCCCACATCGTGGTGGGCACGCACGCGCTGATCCAGGATTCAGTGGAGTTCTTCAACCTGGGTCTCGTGGTCGTCGACGAACAGCACCGCTTCGGCGTGCGGCAGCGCGATTATCTGAAGAACAAGTCCGCGGCAGGCAAGACTCCGCACATGCTGGTCATGACGGCCACACCGATTCCCCGCAGCGTTGCGATGACGATGTTCGGTGATCTCGAACCCATCGTCCTGCCTGGGCTGCCGAGTGGACGAGGTGAGGTGCGCACCGCCGTCGTCCAGGCCGGTCGCCGCGCGTGGGTGGATCGCATGTGGCAGCGAATTTCCGAGGACGTCGCCGCCGGTCACCAGGCTTTCGTCGTGGTGCCGCGCATCGAGGGCGAGGACGGGGTTCTGGCCTGGGCGGAGAAGCTGGCGTCGGGCCCGTTGGCGCACTGCACGGTGGACGTGCTGCACGGCAAGATGGCGCCCGAGGAGAAGGCCGCCGCGATGGCGGGTTTCGCGGAGGGACGCACGGATGTGCTGGTTGCCACCACGGTCATCGAGGTCGGGGTGGACGTCCCGAACGCGACGGTGATGGTGATCATCGATGCCGAAAACTTTGGTGTTTCCCAGCTGCACCAGCTGCGTGGCCGCATCGGCCGAGGCTCGGCCGATGGCTGGTGCATGTTGCACACCACCACGCTGCCGGGGTCTGCCAGCTATGACAGACTTGAGGCGGTCGCAGCGACGACCGACGGCTTCGCGCTGGCCGAGCTGGACCTCGAGCAGCGAACCGAGGGAGATATCCTCGGCGATGATCAATCAGGGGCCGGTTCCCGCCGAGCGAGCCTGCTGAACCTCGCCAGCGATGGTGAGATCATCATGCGGGCCAAGAATTACGCCCGCGAGCTGGTGGCGAAGCAGGAAGAGCTAGCCCGGCGACTCGTCGCCGACATCGAGTTGGAAGACCAGGCGTATATCCAGCGCGGATAGGCTCCTCGGAGCCTTGCAACGCGATCTTAGGGTAGTCGCAGGTGCGTAGAGGAATAGGAGAGCCAAGCACTAATGAGCCGCATCATCGCCGGACAGGCTGGAGGCCGCAGCATCAAGATCCCCAAGCAGGTCACCCGGCCGACCTCCGACCGGGCTCGCGAAGGGCTGTTCTCTTCCCTCGAGGCCCGTTTTGGGCTGGCCGGGGAGGTTGTCCTCGACCTTTACGCCGGCTCGGGGGCATTGGGGCTGGAGGCCGCCTCTCGGGGTGCGGCGGAGGTCACGCTCGTGGAGGCCCTCGACGGGGCTGTTAGCACCATCAAGCGGAATATCGCGACGGTGGGGCATCCAGACACCCACGTGGTTCACGCCAAGGCCAAGACCTTCCTGGCGACTGCGCCGAAGCAGCACTACACGATGGTGCTCGCCGATCCGCCCTATGAGTTGGCCGATGACGCGGTGGCGGAGATGCTGGCAGCACTGATTCCGACGCTGGCGCAGGACGCCGTTGTCGTCGTTGAAAGAAACAGCAAGAGCCCGGAGACGGCATGGCCCGAAGGATTCGAGCCGACGGGGCAGAAGGTGAAGAAGCGCACCTTCGGCATCGCGCGCTTCGATATGGCGATCTGGCGGGGCTGAAGCCGCTCGCATCGAATGGAGGGGAGGGGAGCACCAGGTGCCCGGCGGGGCGGCCAGCGCTACACTAAGACACCATGCGAGTAGTCTGCCCAGGATCTTTTGACCCGGTGACGAACGGTCACCTCGACATCTTCACACGCGCTGCGGCCCAGTGGGATGAGGTCATCGTGTTGGTGACCTATAACCCCAACAAGAACGGGCTGTTCAATGAGCAGGAGCGGGTGGCGCTCATCGAGGCAGCCATCGCAGACCTGCCGGAGGAGCGGCGTCCGAAGAACATTCGGATCGACACGTGGGACCGCCTGCTGGTGGACTACCTCACCGAGAACAACATCTCCGCACTCGTTAAGGGCCTGCGCAGCTCCCTGGACTACGAGTACGAGCTGCCGATGGCTCAGATGAACCAGCGACTCTCGGGGGCGGATACCTACTTCCTGCTCACGAGCCCGGAGTACGGTTACGTGTCCTCCACCCTCTGTAAGGAAGTCGCGAAGTACGGCGGGGACGTTTCGGGGCTGCTGCCGGAGCCAGTGGCCGAGGCTGTGAAGGCGAAGTTCGCCGAATCCTAGTCGGCCGCTCCGCACCGGCCTCAGCGAAAGAAAAAATTGTTAATTCCTGTGACCGGTGTGTTTCTCCGCGGGTGATGCCCTGGAACATGGAATAGTGGGGGACATGTACAAAACCTTCCAAGGCATGGACGATCTCCAGCACATGGTGGAGCAGGCTTATAGCGTGCCCATGACATCCAATTGCATGGTGCCGCGCCGCGAGGTGCTCGACATCCTCGACGAGATGCGTAACGCCATTCCCATCGAGATGGACGACGCCCAGGACGTCCTCGACCACCGCGACAAGATCCTCCACGACGCTGAGGATCGCGCCGACGGCATGGTCGCCGACGCTGAAGCCGAGCGCGACCGGATTCTTGAGGAGGCACACGCCCGCGCGGAGGCGATGGTGCGCGACGCCGAAGAGCGCGCCACCACCACGGTCGCCCAGGCCGAGGACGAAGCTGACCGTCTGGTCACCGAGGCTCGCAACGAATACGACCACGTCACCTCCCGCGCCGCCGCGGAATCCGACCGCCTCATCAAGGCGGGCAACGACTCCTACCAACGCTCCGTGGACGAAGGCATTGCCGAGCAGCAGCGCCTCGTGTCCGAATCCGAGGTTGTCCGCAATGCGGAGGCCGAGTCCCAGCGCATCGTGCAATCCGCCCACGCGGACTCCGACCGCCTGCGCAACGAGTGCGACCGCTACGTCGACTCGACCCTCGCGGAGTTCGAGGAATCCCTCTCGGCAACCCTGCGCAGCGTGGGCCGCGATCGCGCCGCACTGCGCAAGGGTGCCGGCGTCTCCGGGCTGCGCAGCGACTCCAACTACGGGGACCACAGCTACGAGGGCTAAACCTCGGGCTCAACGCGCGGGACGAAGCGAACAGGGCGTCATCCCAAATGGCGGCGGGGAGGCTAAAGCGGGTACAAAAGGGGTATGAGCAACCCCTTCATCCTCGATGTTCAGGACATCCTCGGCCAGCAAGGTGGCCCGGAGCACGTTCACACCACCGGTGAAACCCCGCACAACCTCGGCGGGGAAATGTTCGGAATCGCCCCCGGCACCAGCGTTGATATCGACTTGATCCTCACCAACCTGGGCGAGGCCATCATGGCCCAGGGGACGGTCAGCGGGCAGGCCAGCGTCGAGTGCGGTCGCTGCCTCCGCCGCTTCACGACGGACCTCAGCATCAAGGTCGACCAGGTCTTCGGCATGTCTGCTGACTTCATCACGACCGAGGACGAGGACTCCGACGAGGAGGGCGACGAGTTGCCGCCTCTGGTCGAGGACGACCGCATCGACCTGACGCAGACGGTGCTCAACGAGGCCGGGCTCAACGCCCCGTTCAACCCCGTCTGCGCTGATTACGGGCTCGAGTGCGAGACCAACGTCCCAGAGCCGGACGGCATTTCCGAGGAAGAAGCGGAAGAGGAGAAGGTCGACCCGCGCTGGGCCGGCCTGTCCGCCATTAAGTCCCGCCTGGCCGGGGGTGACGATGGCTCGCAAGCGTAGGCTCACCGGCGAGGCAGCACTTCGCGCCGCATATTCCAAGCACGACCATGCCCCGCTGCTTCAGGCATGGGGGATCGAGCTTTCCGACGAGATGCTACGGTTGGCGCTCACCCACCGTTCCTTCGCGCACGAAAATGACAATGTGCCGAATAACGAGCGCCTCGAGTTCCTCGGCGACGCCGTGCTCGGGCTCTCGGTCGCCGAGCAGCTGTACACGCAGTTCCCGCAGCGCAGCGAGTCCGATATCTCCAAGATGCGCGCGGGTGTGGTGAACATGTATGCGCTCGCTGGCCTGGCCCGCAGCCTCGGACTCGGGGAATATATCCTGCTCGGCCGCGGCGAGATGAAGACCGACGGGCAGGATAAGGACTCCATCCTCGCGGACACCGTCGAGGCAATCCTCGGCGCGATCTACCTGGAGCACGGCTTCGCTGTTGCGAAGGCGACCGTGTTGCGGCTGTTTAAGTCCATGATCGACAAGGCCCCGACCGTGGGGCTGACCATGGACTGGAAGACCACCGTGCAGGAGCGTTTGCGCGAACACGATCTGCCGATGCCGGACTACGAGGTCACCTCCTCCGGGCCGGAGCACGACAAGGTCTTCTTCGCCACGCTCCTGCTGGACGGCAAGGAGCGCACTCGCGGCCAGGGGCGTACGAAGAAGGAAGCGGAGCACCAGGCGGCTCGCGCCATGGTGGAGGAACTCGGCAACCGTGCCTGAGCTGCCTGAGGTGGAGGTCGTCCGCCGCGGGTTGGAAGAGCACCTCCGCGGTGGTGTTATTCACGACGTCGACGTCCGTCACCCCCGCGCCGTTCGCGCCCAGCCTGGCGGGGCAGCGGAACTCGTCGCGCTTCTGGACGGCGCCCGCATCCAGACCATCGAGCGCCGGGGCAAGTACATGTGGCTCGTGCTGGATAGTGGCCACGCGCTGTTCGTCCACCTCGGGATGAGCGGGCAGATGCTGATCCATGCGGCTGCTGATCCGGCTCTGCCCACCACGCACGTCCGGATTTCTGCGCTGGTCGACGTGGGAGAGAAGGATCTCGTGCTGAGTTTCGTGGATCAGCGCACCTTTGGCCAGTGGCAGGTCACGCCCGTCGTGACAGACCCGCACGGGGGCTTTACGGGGGTGCCGGTGCCGGTCTCGCACATCGCCCCCGATCCCTTCGAGGCGGTCTTTGACCCGGTGGTCGTGGCGCGGCGCCTCCGGGCGAAGAAGACCGACGTGAAGCGCGCACTCCTGGACCAAACGCTGGTCTCAGGCATCGGAAACATTTACGCCGACGAGGCGCTGTGGGCAGCAGGCGTTGCTCCCGGCCGACGTACCCGGGGCATGCGCCAGCGCGATGCCGTGGCGGTATTGGAGCAGGCCGAGGCGGTGATGCGCCGGGCGCTCGCCCAGGGTGGGACCAGCTTCGACTCGCTCTACGTCAACGTCAACGGCGCGAGCGGTTATTTTTCCCGCTCGCTCAACGCCTACGGCAGGACTGGGAAGCCGTGCCCCCGCTGCGGGGAACCGATCGCTCGGGTGCAGTGGACGAACCGCTCCTCGCACTTCTGTCCGCAGTGTCAGTCCAGCTAGCGTTCAGAACGGGGCTGGGTAGCGGGCAGGCTATTCCAAGAATTGGTGGCGGAGTTCTACAATGCCCCTATGGAAAAACTCACTGAGCTCGTTGATGGCTCGATCAACGGTGTCATCTGGAACATCATCCCGTGGCTGTTGATCGGCGCGGGCATCTACTTCGGCTTGCGTACCCTCTTCGTCCAGGTCCGCCTGCTGCCCGCGATGTTGAAGGCCGTCGCGGAGAAGCCGCCGGTCGCCCGCGACGAGCAGGGCAACGAGGTCAAGGATGGCGAGCGCGTCGGCATCTCGGCGTTCAAGGCCTTCACGATTTCCGCCGCCTCCCGTGTGGGTACCGGCAACATCGCCGGCGTGGCGCTGGCGATCTCCATCGGTGGGCCGGGCGCGGTCTTCTGGATGTGGATGATTGCCATCGTCGGTGGCGCCACCGCCTTCGTGGAATCCACCCTGGCTCAGCTGTGGAAGTCCCGCGACGCCGACGGCCATTATCACGGTGGCCCGGCGTTCTACATGACCCGCGGCCTAGGCTGGAAGCCGCTCGCCGTCATCTTCGCCGTAGCGCTGTCCTTCACCTACGGCTTCGTCTACAACGCGATTCAGACGAATTCCATCGTCGACGCGGTGGGTGTGTCCCTCAACAGTGACTCCATGACCCTCAAGTTGATCGTCGCGGTCGTCGTCGCCTCCCTGACCGCGCTCGTCATCTTCGGTGGTGTCACCCGCATCGCCAGCGTGACGCAGATCGTCGTACCCCTGATGGCCGTGGCCTACATCATCGTGGGCCTCATCGTCGTGCTCATGAACCTCGGCGAGGTGCCCGGCATGATCGGGCTCATCGTCGGCCACGCCCTCGGTATTAAGCAGGTCGCGGGCGCGGGCATCGGCATGGCCTTCGGCATCGGCATGCGTCGCGGACTGTTCTCCAACGAGGCAGGCCAGGGCTCCGCGCCGAACGCCGCCGCGACCGCGACCGTCTCCCACCCGGTCAAGCAGGGCCTCGTCCAGACCCTCGGTGTATATTTCGATACCCTCGTTGTCTGTACCATCACGGCTTTTGTGGTGCTGCTGGGCCCTGCCGTGGCCTACGGCCGCGACGACATTCAGGGCGTGTCCCTGACTCAGGCCGCGCTCGCCGACTCGGTTGGCGCGTGGGGCGCGCACTTCATTACCTTCATCCTCTTCTTCCTGGCCTTCTCCTCGGTCATCGGCAATGTCTACCTGGCCCAGGCCAATATCGAGTACCTCTCCGAGTCGAAGAAGGTCATGACGATCTTCCGCCTCGGCGTGATCGCTTTCGTG
This sequence comes from Corynebacterium sp. MSK039, assembly GCF_030232315.1. Lineage (NCBI taxonomy): Bacteria > Bacillati > Actinomycetota > Actinomycetes > Mycobacteriales > Corynebacteriaceae > Corynebacterium > Corynebacterium sp. MSK039. The sequence goes on along the minus strand of NZ_JASPJL010000001.1, from coordinate 355,304 downwards.
TTCTTCGGCGCCTTCGGCTCCCTGCCGCTGGTGTGGGCGCTGGGCGACACGATGGCTGGCACCATGGCGATCATCAACATCATCGCGATCGTCCCGCTGGGTGGCATCGTCTTCAAGCTGCTGAAGAACTTCAATGATCAGCGCAAGCAGGGTCTGGACCCGGTCTTCCACCGGGATATGCTGCCTGAGGCGAAGAACGTCGAGGTCTGGGACGGTTCCGACTCGGCGACCCGCCGCGGTTGGCTCGAGCGCCGCTCCCTGCGCGAGTTCACCTAAAAGCGACGAGAAGACTGCGCCCGGAATATGGCGAGCTAAGGAGAAACGGAAGTGACTGAGCAACCACAGGTCCGCCTCACCGCCTGGTGCCACGGCCACGTCCAGGGCGTCGGCTTTCGCTGGTGGGTCGCCGGCCAGGCCAAAGCCCTGGGGCTGGCAGGCTCGGCCACGAACTACCCGGACGGGCGGGTGCTCGTTGTCGCGGAGGGGGCGCGACACCTGGCCGAAGAATTGCTCGACCGGCTCCAACCCGGCGCGTTGACGAACCCGCAGCGCCCGGGACAGGTCACCACGGTCGTCGAACTGTGGGGCGAACCCAAGGGTGCGATCGGCTTCGAGCGTCGCTAACGCGCGAGCCTGTGCTTAGAGCTTGTCCGCACGCAACGATAAGATAACCGCATGCACCTCAAGTCGTTGACTCTCAAAGGATTCAAGTCCTTTGCGTCTTCGACGACCCTGAAACTCGAGCCAGGGATCTGCGCGGTCGTTGGCCCCAACGGCTCGGGTAAGTCCAATGTCGTCGACGCCCTGGCATGGGTGATGGGGGAGCAGGGGGCGAAGACCCTGCGCGGCGGCAAGATGGAGGACGTCATCTTCGCCGGTGCCGGTGACCGCAAACCGCTGGGGCGGGCGGAGGTCACCCTCGTCATCGACAACTCCGACGGCAAGCTGCCAATCGAGTACTCCGAGGTCGCAGTCACCCGCCGCATGTTCCGCGACGGAGCCAGCGAATACGAGATCAACGGGGCCAAAGCCCGGCTCATGGATATTCAGGAGCTGCTGAGCGACTCGGGCATCGGCCGCGAGATGCACGTCATCGTCGGCCAGGGCAGACTCTCCCAAATCCTGGAGTCCAAGCCCGAGGAGCGCCGCGCCTTCATCGAGGAGGCCGCGGGTGTGCTGAAGCACCGGCGCCGCAAAGAGAAGGCGCAGCGCAAACTGGTCGGCATGCAGGCCAACCTGGATCGCCTCCAGGACCTGACTGACGAGCTGCACCGCCAGCTGGGGCCCCTGGCCCGACAGGCTGACGCCGCTCAGCGGGCGTCCACCGTGCAGGCCACCATCCGGGACCGTCGCACGGTGCTGGCCGCCCACCACGTCCGCACTCTGTCGGAGAACCTCCACGAGGCCAACGCCGAGGCCGGGCGGCTCATCGAGGAGCGCGAATACCTCACCGAGCAGCTTGAAGAGCACTCCGGTGAGCTCGCCGAGGTGGAGGAAGAGCTGCGCACCGCGTTGGAGGACGCGGAGTCGGCCCGCACCCTCTGGTACCGACTTTCGGCGGTCGCGGAGAAGAACTCCGCCTCCCTGCGCATCGCGGCTGACCGCGCTCAGGCCAGCGAAGAGACCGCCTGGCTGGGACCCGACCCCGCTCATCTGTTGGAGCGCGCCGAGCGGGCAGATGCCGAACAGGAGGAGCTCGACGAGGCCGTCGAGATTGCCCAGGAGAAACTCGAGGGCATCAGGGAGACCGTCGCCGAGGCTCAGGACGCTGCCCGGCAGGCAGAAAACGAGCACCTCGCCCAGGTCCGGGCCATCGCGGACCGGCGTGAGGGCGTGGTGCGGTTGCTCTCCCGCCAGGAAGCAGCCAGCGAGCGGTTGGCTAACGCACAAGCCGAGGTGGAGCGCAGCGAGGAAGCTGTGGGCGAGCACACCGAGGAGCTAGAAAACCTCAGTGAGGAACTCGCGGAAGCCGCCGACGCGCTGGCGGATATCGAAGGTGGGGGCGAGGAACTCCGCGCAACCGCAGAGCAGCTCGCCCGCGAGGTGCAGACCGTCGAGCAGCGCGCAGAGGAGCTACGCAACCAGGAACGCGCGCTGGAGCGCGAGATCGCTGGCCTGGAGGCCACCATCACCGGCTGGCAGGAGCGGCTTCGCCCCACCGACGGCGCCGCCCGAGCGACCTCCGCCGCCGAGGAGCAGGGGCATGCGGTGAGCACCCTGGCGGAGAACATCACGGTCACCGGCGACTGGTCCGCCGCAGTGGCTGCCGTCCTAGGCGCGATCGCGCCCACTGGGGTGGTGACTGCATCGGACGACGCAGTCCTCAGTGCGCTCGAGGGCAGCGATGAGGGCCGCGCCCTCGTCATCGAATCCGGCTCCGAAACCAAGGAGACGGCCGGCTGGCGTCTCGATGTGACCCTGCCCGCGGGGCAGTGGCTGCTGGACGTCATCGAGCCCAGCCATAAGGTCGCCGCCGCGCTGAACGCGATGCTCGTCGACGTGGTCGCCGTGGCAGACGCCGCTGAGGCTCGCCGCGTCGTGGCCGCCGACACCAGGCTGCGGGCAGTGACCAAAGCCGGCAGCCTCTTCGGCCCCGGTTGGTTCGCGGCCGGCCGCGGGGGAGCCACCCCAGCGGTGGAGCTTGCTGCGAAGATTGACCAGGCCACCGCGGACGTCGCCGAAAAGAAGGAACAGCTCGCCGACCTGAAGGCAAGCCTCGACGCTGCGCTGGAAACCACCGCCGAGCGCCGCGCCGCAGCCAGCAGCGCCAAGGCCGCCGTCCAGGAACAACGGGCACGCGTCCAGGCGGCCCAGCATCGCTTCAAGGCGGCGGAGAACGCGGAGGAATCGGCGCGCCGCAGCGTCGAGCGCGCCACCGTCCAACGCAACCAGGCCGAGGAGCGGGCGCGGCAGGCTGATGAGGAACTCGCCGAGGTTCGGGACCGACTCTCGCGCGTGCAGGAGCCGGAAGAACAAGAGGAGCCTTCCACCGCGCAGCGCGACCGCACGGCCCAGGAACTCACACAGGCCAAGGCCATGGAGATGGACGCGCGTCTGCAGCTGCGCACCGCGGAGGAACGCGCCGCCGCCACCCGCGGCAAGGCGGAAAACCTGCGGCGCCAGGCTCGCCAGGAGGAGGCCTCGCGCAAACAGCACGAGATCGCGCGGGCCCGCCGCGAAGCTAAGCGTCAGGCCGCGCTCATCGTGCAGGAACAGGCCGAACGGGTCGGCCAGCGCATTGCTGATGCGCTCCATCGTGCCCAGGAGTCCCGCACCCTGACCGAGCAGGCACACCGCCAATGGCAGGAACGCATGCGCCAGCAAAAGGCTGAGGTCAATAAGTACAACAGCCAGCTCGGGGCGGTCACCCAGCGGGCGCACGAGGCGGAGCTGAAACGCAACCAGGCACAGCTCAAGCTCGAGCAGGCCGCGGAATCCGCGATGGAGCAGCTCACCATGACTCCCGAGCAGCTGCTGGCCGTCGAGCTGCCGGAGGATTTCGACCAGGCCACAGCCCGTAAGGAGCTCAAGCAGGCGGAGAAGGATCTCAACTCCCTCGGCAAGGTCAACCCCTTGGCTCTGGAGGAGTACAAGGCGCTGGAGGAGCGCTATTCCTTCCTTGCCAGCCAGCTCGACGACGTACAGCGCGCCCGCGAGGACCTCAACGGGGTCATCAAGGACGTGGACAACACCATCCTCACCCTCTTCGTGGACGCCTGGCACGACGTGGAGGAGCAGTTCCCCAAGGTCTTCGAGACCCTCTTCCCGGGCGGGTCCGGCCGACTGGTGCTGACCGATCCGGAGGACATGCTCACCACCGGCATCGAGGTCGAGGCGCGCCCGCCGGGCAAGAAGGTCAAGCGGCTGAGCCTGCTCTCCGGCGGTGAGAAGTCGCTGACCGCACTGGCCCTGCTCGTCGCCATCTTCCGCGCTCGCCCGAGCCCCTTCTACGTCATGGACGAGGTCGAGGCCGCTCTGGACGACGTCAACCTCCGCCGCCTTATCGCCCTGTTCGAGGAGCTGCGGAAGGACTCCCAGCTGATCGTGATCACACACCAGAAGCCGACGATGGATGTGGCCAATGTCCTTTATGGCGTGACCATGCGCGGGGACGGCGTGACGCGCGTTATTTCGCAGCGCATGAAGCCATTGGAAGCCGGTTAGCCCAGGCCAGCCCGCACACAGGGGGAGCGGGCCGGGGCGCGCGGAATCGCCGCGGGGCCAGAGGCTAGGATTGGCGGACGTGACTACCAGCCCGATTGCAGACCTGAATGACACGCTCCTCGCCTGGGCCTCCAGCGCCGAGGCGGAACTCGCGACGAAGCTCAAGGACGTCCAGCTTTTTGTGGAGTTGGACATCAATGGTGATGAACTCGAGCGACTCACCCGCTTCTATGGCACCTTTCTAGGCCGCCAGATCGCTGCCGGCGCGGACGATGCCGCGCTGTTGCAGACCTGCCCGGCGCTGACCGCCGCAGTGCTGATCTCGCGGGCCGCGAAGCTCAACGAGGTTCCCCAGGTGGCCGCCGAATTCTGGGCCGGGCTCGGTCTGGAGGCCACCGAGGATCGGGTGGCGCTCATCGAAGGCCACTTCGCGGAGGTTCTGCAGGCTGCTGGGTTGGACCCGATGGATAACCTGGCGGGTGGCCCGGACGGTGAGATGGGGCGGCTCTTCGGGCACGTGGGCATCGCCAGCGACTGGACACCGGAGCTCATCGAGCTGATCGATACCCGCCGCATGTCGGGAGAGGCTGCCGAGGACTTGAGCGAGGAGGCAGCGGCGGTCGTCGCTGAGCTTGCGACCCAGCGACTGCAATTAGGGCCGCTGTGCGCGACCTCCCCGGAACTGGCCCAAAAGCTGATTGAGCCGGTCGTCCGGGTGGTGCACCAGGGGGCCGTGGAAGGGCAGTGGCACCGCGCGCTGCAGAAGAACTCCGTCTGCCCGCTGGTCGCCGAGGAGATCGCGGCGGAGCTGCGGGAGCGCCCCATCGGCACCGTGGATCGCCGCTACACGGTGGGCGTGGCCCACGCGGAGGATCGACCGCGCCTGCGCCTCGATGTGCTGCGCCGCCGGGTGCTGTTGCGCCTGCCGGAGCAAGAGCTGGCAGATAGCCACTTCACCAACCCCGATGAGGTGCGTTGGCGCCTGGACTTCGACGGCAGCCCGTCCGCATTCATCACCAGCAAGGCGGACCGCCCGGGCGCGAAGACCAGCGAGATTTTCGACATTCCGGTGCGCCGGCCCCTGCGTGAGATTTGGGTGCGCAACGTTGCCTCCCGAGAGCAGTGGCAGGTTTCCATGGTCAGCACGGATAATCCCAGCCTGATCTTCACCGAGCGCGGCGGCGACCTGACGGAGATGGCCACCCTGCACCACGCTGCGGTGTGGGTGGTCTGCCCCTCCGACGCCCGCGCGGTGGACCCGGTGCGTGATCAGGAGATCCCGGTACTTGAGGAGCACGAGGTCAAGGCCTGGGAAGGCTGGACTATCCGCCTGCTCGATCTCTCCGAAGCTCTCTCGCTACACCTCGAACGCCCAGGGGAGCGCCGCCCGTCGATCGGGAGCGTGCGCGCCGTCGACCCGCGGCAGCGCGTGCGGTTCGTTGAGCTCGGCGAACCCGTCCCGGGTCTGCGCACCCAGTCCGGTCGGCCAATCCATTCGGAGTCACTTCTTGTGGAGTTCCCGCCGACCCAGTCGGGAGCGGTCGAGACTTGGTTCTTGACGATCGGTGCCTACGCGGGCCCGGGCGAGTACGGCGACACGGTCGCCGATGAGGAACCCCTTGAGGTTCCGCCGGAGGGCGGGTCCTTCGAGGTCTTTGACCCGGAGGCCTATGACAGCCCATGGGCCGGCGAGTACCTGGTGCGCCTGCGTGGACCGCGTAACGAGTCCTTCCGGCACGAGTACGGACTGGTCGAGGGGCTCAGCACCGACGTCGAAATCGATGGTCCCTCCGCGCTGACCCGGTTGCCGCAGGCCGGGGGACTGAGCCCGACCACGGTGAAGCTGCTCGCCGGTGATAAGCCCTTCTCCCGCCGGGTGAAAGCCACCGTCGGCCCCGATCAGAAGTACGTCACCACGGTCGTGGAAACCGATGCCGGCGACGCGCTACCGGTTGTGGTGCACCCACCACGGCTGCGCTACCAGCTCACGCTGCGTGGCGAGGAGCCGATGTGGCGCACGGAAGCCGTGCGCACCAGCTCCTCCTGGCTGGACCAGGACACCAAGTTCCGCGTCCGCCCCGGCAGCCCCCTGGACCTGCCGCTCGAGCGGCCTAGCCTTGTCATCCGCGACCGCCACGGCGCCCCGGTGCGCACGCTGAAGCTGGAGACGGAGGACAACATCACTTGGTCCGCGGAGCTCGCCGCCGCAGCGTCTTCCCTCGCCGTGCTGTCGCAGGGCAGCTTCGAGCTGGAGTTCATCGACTCGGTGGCCCGCCGCCGCGTCTCCGTCCGGCTGGCAAACATCGTCCCGGCACCGACCTGGAATGTGTCCTACGCCGACGGTTCGCTCGTCTTCGACACGGGCGCGGATGCTGACGCCCCCGACCTCGGCTGCTGGAGTGCGTGGGTCTGGCCCGTCACGGCACCGTGGCAGCCCGCCCGTACCGTCACCATCGGTGCCACGGGTGAGCCTGTCGAGCTTCCCGCCGAACTGCAGGACGCCGGTCCGCTCGCCGTTCAGCTGTTCGCCCCGGATCGTTTCTCCTTCCTCCGTCCCCCCTCCGGCCCGGGCGAGCGCGCGCAGACCGTCGAGGCCGAGGGCTACTTCGGGCGAGGGGAGGACACCCCGTGGTCGCACCTGTCTGCTTTCCTCGTCGGTCAGGCCGAGCAGGCACCGTCCGACCCAGAAATCCTGCCGACCCTGTGGGACGTGCAGGCCGGTTGGCTGCAGAAGCGCGCCCAGGTGCCGCCTCCGCTCTCTCAGCGGGTGCGCGAGGCGCTGACCCACGATGCGCGCGCATCGGTGCACGCGATGGGACGCTCGCTGGTCGCCACCGCGGATCGGCCGGCGCAGTTCATCGCCTCCGGCCTGGTGCATTCCTCGTTTGACGTCACCCAGGAAGAGCTGATGAGCCCCGCGGAGCAGAAGCGGGACGAGATCGGCACCCCATGGATCCACGCCCTGGATATCCTGGGCGCGATCGCTCGACTGGATGAGGATGACGCCGAGCAGCTGCCGAGCATCAAGGCGCTGAAGAAGCAGCTGGCAGCCACCGCGGGCGAGGGGGCCGTCAAGACCCTGGAGATGGGGCACGACCGTTCCCTGGAAAACTCCTGCATCGACGCCACCACCGTCCAGATCGCGCACATGAACGAGGATCAGCAGAAGGCGGTGCTCGCCATGTTCTTCGGCGACGCCGGTCTGGTCCCGGGTGCGATTTCGGACGAGAACAGCCGACTCATCGCCGTGTTCGATACCTTCACCCACCGTGTGGCGCTCTCCGAGCTGCTCGGGGACCCGACGTTGATGACCACAGCGGTGGCGGTGCTGCGCCGGATCAAGTCCGCGAACCGCCAGCTGTACCTGTCCGCGCGGGTGCGCTTCGAACGCCTCGACGGGGTGGATACCGATGATCCGCAGAACCGCTGGGCACTGGCGCCGGTGATCTCCATGGTCTTCGCGCTGGCCACGCGCATGCACGCGCACGGCCACCTGCCGACCTTGGGCAAGCTGCCGCAGGCCTATGAGGGCTGGGCGAAGATGGCCCAGCTGGTTCCAGACCTCGTGACCGGCGATGTGGTCCTCGCCGATGCGATGGTTCTCGGTGTGTTCGGGCCAAATCTGAAAGACTAGGGATTATGAACGTTTTCATCTGGGTACTCATTGGCCTGGTGGTGCTGGCCGCCATCGTGGCGATCGTCGTCGTGGCGGGCCTGCGCCGCAACAAGTCCAAGCAGATCTCCTTCGAGAAGAGTCCGGAGATCGAGAAGAAACCGTCCTCGGGCGACTACCAGGCCAAGGGTGGGTTTAACTTCACCTCTGGCGGGGAATCCCCGGCGCCGACCTCGGAGGATGCAGGCCGCCCGACGATGGATATCGGCGGGGTGAGTGTCCCGGCTCCTTTCGAGAAGGAGAAGGAGACCCAGCCGCGGGGCGAGGCTCCTGCGGAGTCTTCTGAGAAGTCGGCACCGGCGAAGGCTGAGCCAGAGCAGCCCGCGGCTGAGAAGGCTGAAGCGGAAAAGGTCGAGGCGGAAGAATCCGCGCCCGCTGTACCGGAGGAAGAGAAGCCGGTTCCGCCAGCAGCGCCCGCTGCCCCGGTAGCCCCTGCCGCTGAGCAGGACAAGCCGGCCGCTGAGAAGGCAGCCGACGAGTCGCAGGGGGAGCAGGCTGGAAGCGAGAAGCCGGTCACGGCCGAGCCTGCCCCGAAACAGGAGACCACCGCACCGGCTGACGTCCCGGCTGCGCCAGCCGAGACCCCGGAGGCGCCTGCCGCGGAGAAGGAGGTCGGGCAAGCCGACGAGATCGCCGCTGCGACAACGGCTGAGGATGAGCCCGTAGACGCGGTTGAGCACGCCGCCACCCCGGCAGAGAAGCAGGAGGTCGCTCGCACCCAGGAGATCGCGCCAGTGGAGGGGCGCCTGGGCAAGCTGCGTGGCCGCATGGCGAAGTCCCAGAACGTCATCGGTCGCGGCGTGCTCGGCATTCTCAGTGCAGGCGACCTGGATGAGGATGCCTGGGAGGAAATCGAGGACACGCTGCTCATGGCGGACCTCGGTGCCGACACCACGATGAAGGTCGTGGACTCCCTGCGCGAGCGCATCGCCTCCCAGGGCGTGGAGAGCGAGGAGCAGGCGCGCGCGATGCTGCGCGAGGTGCTCATCGAGGCCGGCAAGCCGGAGCTGGATCGCTCCATCAAGGCGATGCCTTATGAGGGCAAGCCGGGCGTGATCATGGTTGTTGGCGTGAACGGTACGGGCAAGACCACCACCACCGGCAAGCTCTCCCGCGTGCTCGTCGGCATGGGTAAGCACGTCGTGCTGGGTGCCGCAGACACCTTCCGTGCGGCCGCTGCCGACCAGCTGGAGACCTGGGGCAACCGGGTTGGTGCTCGCACCGTCCGCGGCAAGGAGGGCGCGGATCCGGCGTCCGTGGCCTTCGACTCGGTGAGCCAGGGTATGGATGAGCAGGCGGACGTCGTCCTCGTGGACACCGCAGGCCGACTGCACACCTCCGTCGGGCTGATGGACCAGCTCGGCAAGGTCAAGCGTGTCGTGGAAAAGCGCGCCCGCGTGGACGAGGTGCTGCTCGTTCTGGATGCCACGGTGGGGCAGAACGGCCTGATGCAGGCCCGCGTATTCCGCGACGTCGTGGACATCACCGGCGTGGTGCTGACCAAGCTGGACGGTACCGCCAAGGGCGGCATCGTCTTCCAGGTGCAGGAGGAGCTCGGCGTGCCGGTCAAGCTGGTCGGCCTCGGCGAGGGAGCGGACGACCTCGCGCCCTTTGAGGTGGAGAGCTTCGTGGACGCGCTCCTGGGATAAAAAGAGTTTTTCAGCCGCAGTTTTTTGGGGTTTGAGCGGCGGAACCTAGTCATGGGTTCCGCCGCTTTTTGTATTTTTCTCTGTTTTTGCGTGGCCGGATAGTGATAAATTTATTTTCTGTAATCACACTCACCCGACCGAGCTCTTCGGTCTCGCGCACAGTATCTTCGACGCTTCCGGGAATCCTCTCATCGACGCGCACGGCATGCCGAACGCCGTCAACGTCCTGTTTCAGATGACCTTTGCCATGATCGCCACCGCGATCATCTCCGGCTCGCTGGCCAACCGGGTGAAGATCCACACCTGGCTGATCTTCACTGCAGTATGGGTCGTCCTGGTGTATGCGCCGATGGCTCACATGGTCTGGGGCGGTGGACTCCTCGGCGAGGGAGCCAACAGCATGTCCGCGTGGCTCTTCGGGGCCCATGTGGAAGGCGCCGAGACTGTCGCGAATATTGCCCCCATCGACTTCGCAGGCGGCACGGTCATCCACATCAACGCCGGGGTGGCTGGCCTCGTGCTGGCTTCTTTTAGCATCTCGCTGAAGCACCGCCTCGGCTGGCGAATTAGCGCCGAGGAGGAGAACACGGGCATCGATGTGACGCACCACCGCGAACGGGCCTATCACGCGCTCGTCGATGCGACGGTCGCTCAGCGGGAGTAGCCCCGCAACTGACTCTCACACGCCCGGTCGTTGCCGGACAACGCCCCCGCCGCGCTAAGGTGGCAGGGATAACTACTTAACGTTGTTCGCCCCGACCGGGCGTTGAGACGTTTTCAGCGATCGTATTAAGGGAGACACGAGAACGTGTTTGAGTCACTTTCAGACCGGCTATCAGGTGCCCTCAAGGGGCTGCGTGGCAAGGGCCGCCTCACTGAGCAGGACATCAACACCACCGCACGCGAAATCCGTCTCGCGCTGCTCGAGGCGGACGTCTCCCTGCCCGTCGTGCGCGCCTTCATCAAGCGCATCAAGGAGCGCGCCAACGGCGTCATCGTCTCTGAGGCGCTGAACCCGGCCCAGCAGGTCATCAAGATCGTCGACGAGGAGCTCAAGGAGATCCTCGGTGGCGAGACGCGCCGCCTGACCCTGGCCAAGCACCCGCCGACCGTCATCATGCTCGCCGGTCTGCAGGGTGCGGGTAAGACCACCCTGGCCGGTAAGCTCGCCCGCTACCTGTCCAAGCAGGGCCACACCCCGATGCTGGTGGCCTGTGACCTCCAGCGCCCGGGCGCGGTGCAGCAGCTGCAGATCGTCGGTGAGCGCGCTGGTGTGACCACCTTCGCCCCGGACCCGGGCACCAGCCTGGAATCTCACGACCACGAGATGGGCACCTCCACGGGCGACCCGGTCGAGGTCGCCGAGAAGGGCATCGAGGAGGCCTACCGCACCCAGCACGACATCGTCATCATCGATACCGCAGGCCGCCTCGGCATCGACGAGACGCTGATGACGCAGGCGCGCAACATCCGCGACGCCGTTGAGCCCGACGAGGTGCTCTTCGTCATCGACGCCATGACTGGTCAGGACGCCGTGACGACCGCCGAGGCCTTCCGTGACGGCGTTGACTTCACCGGTGTGGTCCTGACCAAGCTGGACGGCGACGCCCGTGGTGGTGCCGCCCTGTCCATTCGTGAGGTCACCGGCAAGCCGATTCTGTTCGCCTCCACGGGTGAGAAGCTCGAGGATTTCGATGTCTTCCACCCGGACCGCATGGCCTCCCGCATCCTGGGCATGGGTGATGTCCTCACCCTGATCGAGCAGGCCGAGCAGGTCGTGGACCAGGAGAAGGCCATGAACTCTGCCGAGCGCATGGCATCGGGTGAGCTGACGCTGGAGGACTTCCTCGAGCAGATGATGATGATCCGAAAGATGGGTCCGCTCGGCAATATCCTGAAGATGCTGCCTGGCGGCTCCCAGATGTCCCAGCTCGCGGACATGGTCGACGAGAAGCAACTGGACCGCATCCAGGCCATCATCCGAGGCATGACCCCGGCGGAGCGCAACGACCCGAAGATCCTGAACGCCTCCCGCCGCAAGCGCATTGCTGCCGGTTCCGGCGTCCAGGTCTCCGAGGTCAACCAGCTGGTCGAGCGCTTCTTCGAGGCGAAGAAGATGATGGGCCGCATGGCCGGTCAGTTCGGCATGCCCGGTGGGCGTTCTGCGACGAAGAAGCAGAAGAATCACCGCAAGGGCAAGGGGAAGAAGGGCCGCAACAAGAACCGTCGTTCCCCGCAGCGCATGAACCGTCAGGGCATGCCGGGGATGCCGGGGATGCCAGGCATGGGTGGCGGAATGCCATCGATGAAGGAACTCAAGGCGCTGCAGGACCAGCTGCCCCCGGGCATGGAGGGCATCGATGTGGAGAAGATGTTCGGCGGAGGCAAGAAATAACCTCCACCCGCTCCGCGTCAGCACGTCGCGGCTGGGGAGTGCCGCCAGTGTTTCCTGCTGGCGGCTAGCGGCTGGCGGCTAGGTGCCGCACACGGTGCGGAAACCCGTTGGGGAGGGGGTGGGCTTCTCCCAGCGCTCCAGGACCACGCGGCGGGTGAAGGGGGCGCGCAGAGCGTCCCACAGCTGCTCGAAGGGGGCGTAGTCGCCGCCGAGGGCCGCTGCCAGTGCCTCCTCGACGTGGGCGTTGCGGGGGTAATACACCGGGTTGATGCGGGCCATGAGCTCTCTATCGGGCTGTGCACCCGACCACTGCTCACACCAGTGCGAGAGATCGCGCAGTGCAGCGCGGTTATCGCCCAGCGCGCCGTTGGCTGACCACGTGTCGTGCCACGCTTGGCTACCGAGCCCTGCCGGGTTGGCATCGGTGTCGGTGAGCTGGCGCAGGACCTGCGCTACATCGAGCTGATGCTCCTCGGCCAACACCTGGAATTCGCTCAGCACGTGCTGGTGGGAAGGCTGCTGCGCGTCGAGGCCGAGTGCGTCGGCGAATTCCGCATCGAGCGCGTGCCGGTAGATCGCCGAATACTCATCCAGCACGTCTTGCGCCGCGGCCACCGCGATGCGATTCGCTTCGGCCGCGTCCATGCCCGGCGCTGGGGTGAGCAGCGGCAGCATCGCCTCGGCCAAGCGTGCCAGGTTCCAGCCACCGATCGCTGGCTGATTGCCGAAGGCATAGCGGCCGTGGGCGTCGATCGAGCTGAACACGGCCTGCGGGTCGAAGCGATCCAGGAAGGCCGCGGGGCCGTAGTCCAGCGTGAAGCCACCGATGGCGGTGTTATCCGTGTTCATCACCCCGTGGACGAATCCGAGCCGCATCCACTGCGCGATCAGCCGGGCCTGCGCTGCCGCGACATGCCGGTACAGCTCCAGGTAGCGCTCCGGGGCCGAAAGCTCGGCGAGTTCAGGGAAGTGGCGCTGGATTGCCATGTCTGCCACCCTCCTCAGTAGGCTCGAGGCGTTCTCCGGGTCCCGCATGCGCGCTGCCTGAAAGGTCCCGACCCTTAGGTGACTGGTGGCGACCCGGACGATGGCAGCTGCTGGCTCGGTGCGGTGGCGACGAACCTGTTCGCCGGTGGTGAGCACGGCCAGGCTCCGGGCGGTAGGAACGCCCACAGCATGCATAAACTCACTGAGCAGGAACTCGCGCAACGCTGCCGTCAGTGGCGCCTTGCCGTCGGAGCCGGGGCGGGAGTACGCAGTGGTGCCCGCCCCCTTGACGTGCAGATCCAGCAGCTCGTCGGTGTCGGGGGTGCGACGCTCGCCCAGCAGGACGGCGCGCCCGTCGCCCATCTGCGGGTTGAAGCTGCCGAACTGGTGGCCGGCGTAGAACTGGGCGACTGGGCGAGCCTCGGAATCAGTTCCGCGACCGAGCAGAAACTGCACGCCAGCGGGGGAGCCGAGCCAGTCAGCATTCAGGCCCAGCTCGGCTGCCAGGGGTTCGTTCAGCACGAGGATCCGTGCCCCAGGTAGTGGGGTGGCAGGCTCATAAGGCGCGGTGAGCTCCGGAAGCTGGTGGGCGAAGTTGTATTCGAGCGTCGGCGAACCCGTGGCGCCGTCATGGGGGTGATGGCCACTGGGTGCCGCGGCCTCGCTGGAGTTTCGGAAACACATAGTGCCCACGGTATCGGCTTATGATGACCGGGTGATTCGTGAAACGTTAAAGATCGCCTTCGCCTTCGTCGGTGTGATCGTGGGCGCTGGGTTCGCCTCTGGCCAGGAGGTCATGCAGTACTTCGTGGGCTTCGGCCTCGACGGCCTGTGGGGCGTGGGCCTATCCGCCCTGGTGGTCTGCTCGATGGCGCTGATCATCCTGCAGCTGGCCTCCTACTTCCAGGCCAAGGAGCACGGCGAGGTCTTCGACCGCGTCTCCCACCCGGTGCTTGCGCGAGTGCTCGATATCGGAGTGAGCCTGACCCTGTTCGCCACCGGCTTCATTATGTTCGCTGGTGCCGGCTCCAACCTGAACCAGCAGTGGGGTCTGGAGACCTGGATCGGCGGGGTCCTCATGGTGCTGCTGATCCTCGGCGCAGGCCGGTTGGACGTCGACCGGGTGACCACGATGATCGGAGCTGCAACTCCCTTCATCTTCGGTTTCATCGGCCTGGCCAGCCTGTACGTGATCTTCTTCGTCGACCACCCGCCGCTCGCGGAGCTGGACGCTGAGGCGCTGGCCATCGGTTCCCCACTGCCGCACTGGTCTATCGCCGCGGTGAACTACGTGGGATTCAACCTGATGGTCGCGGTGTCCATGGCGGTCGTCATCGGCGGGCAGATGTTCAACCCCAGGCTCGCGGGACGAGGCGGGTTCTTGGGAGGCGTGATCCTTTCTCTGATGATGGCGATCAGCACCATCACGCTGTTCCTCGCGGTCCGCGAGGTGGGGCACGACGACCTGCCGATGCTGAGCCTTATCGTGCATATTCACCCGGCTCTGGGGCACATCATGGCGGTCGTCATTTACGCGATGATTTTCAATACCGCGCTCGGAATGTTTTACGCGCTGGCCCGCCGCATGAGCGCCTCCCGACCGGAGTATTTCTATCGCTATTACGTGGGAACAGTGGTGGTGGGCTTCGTGCTCTCCTTTGCGGGCTTCAAGAATCTGATCGGCTGGATCTACCCGGTGTTGGGGTACATGGGTCTGCTGCTCATCGCGGTGATGACATTCGCCTGGGTTCGGCGCTATAAGCAGATCGCCCAGGAAGCTGACCGCCGCCTGCGCCTGGTGGACCTGTGGCGGGCCGGCCGGGAAGGGGAACCTGCCGGTGATGCGCAGTAGCGCTACAACTTAAGCGATAGCACTGCCGGGTTTGGGTTTCCTGGCGCAGATGGCTAATATGGTTCGGGTTGTGGCTACGGCGGTTGTGCTGTGGCCATGCCATGCGAACGCCCTGCGGTATACCGATCCCGACCACGGTCGGCCGGTAGTCACCCGCAGGATAAACATCAAGGGTTGAACCGGTTTCCCATCAAGGGGAAGCGACAAGAACTGCCCAGTGACCAGAAAAGGAGCCACATCATGGCTGTCAAGATCAAGCTTCAGCGCGTTGGTAAGATCCGCACCCCGCAGTACCGCGTGGTCGTCCAGGACGCTCGTGCCCGCCGCGGCGGTGCCGTCATCGAGAACCTGGGTATCTACCAGCCGGCAAACCAGCCTTCCGTCATCGACATCAACTCCGAGCGTGCTCAGTACTGGATCGGCGTTGGCGCTCAGCCGACCGACACCGCACTGGCACTGCTGAAGCTGACCGGTGACTGGCAGAAGGCCAAGGGCCTCGAGGGTGGCGAGAACACCGTGAAGCCGCAGCCGGAGAAGAAGTCCAAGCTGGACATCTTCAACGAGGCATTGGCTGAGGCTGCCGAGGGCCCGACCGCTGAGGCCATCACCGAGAAGCGTCGCAAGGCGAAGGAAGAGGCCGAGGCTAAGGCTGCTGCTGAGGCAGAGGCCGCCGAGAAGGCGGAGGCTGAGGCAGCTGAGAAGGCAGAGGCTGAGGCTGCAGAGGAGTCCGAGGAGGCTTCCGCCGAGTAATCAATGCCCCCTTTGGGGTGTGATTTCCTCATAACGGGGAGTCGCTGCGCACAAGCGTGGTGGCTCCCCGTTGTTCTTTATCTGATCGTTGGCTGGCGGGGGCACCCGAGGTGAGGGGTGCCCCCAGCGGGGTGGTTCCGCGTTCCGATTGACGAAAAAGGCGCCCCGAGTGGTGTAATCAAGATCTCACAAAACCTTGGGCAATTAAATAATTATTGTTCAACAAGTTCTTGTGGGATCGGGTGCATCGTGACCAGCGTTGCTTAGCTCCGACCCAGTGTTCGGGCTGACCACGCAGTGGAATATGATGTACATCACGTGAGATTTAGCATCCGTAGAGGAGAAACCGGTGGACGTTGATAAGACCGTCAATCAGTACTACGAACAGATCCTGAAGCGAAATGCAGGCGAACCGGAGTTCCATCAGGCCGTCGCAGAAGTTCTGCAGTCGCTGAAGTACGTTCTGCACAAGGACGAGCACTACGCGCAGGATGGGCTCATCGAGCGCATGTGCGAGCCAGAGCGCCAGATCATCTTCCGCGTGCCCTGGATCGATGACAATGGCAAGGTGCAGGTCAACCGCGGCTTCCGCGTGCAGTTCAACTCGGTGCTGGGCCCTTACAAGGGCGGTCTGCGTTTCCACCCTTCGGTGAACCTGGGCATCATCAAGTTCCTCGGTTTCGAGCAGATCTTCAAGAACTCCCTGACCGGTCTGCCGATCGGCGGCGGTAAGGGCGGTTCCGACTTCGACCCGAAGGGCCGCTCCGATCACGAGATCATGCGCTTCTGCCAGTCCTTTATGACCGAGCTGCACCGCCACATCGGTAAGGACACGGATGTCCCGGCCGGCGACATCGGCGTCGGTGGCCGCGAAATCGGCTACCTCTTCGGCCAGTTCCGCCGCATGAACAACCGCCACGAGTCCGGCGTGCTGACCGGCAAGGGCCTGAACTGGGGTGGCTCCCTGGTCCGCAAGGAGGCCACCGGTTACGGTGCCGTGTACTTCGTCCAGGAAATGATGATGGCCGAGAAGGAGCGCCTCAACGGCGCCCGCGTCATCGTTTCCGGCTCCGGCAATGTCGCGATCTACGCGATGGAGAAGGCTCAGGAACTCGGCGCCACCGTCGTGGCGTTCTCCGACTCCTCCGGCTACGTCTCCACCCCAGACGGCGTGGATCTCGAGCTGCTGCACCAGATCAAGGAGGTCGAGCGCGGCCGTGTGTCCGACTACGCCAAGCGCATCGACGGCGTGACCTTCCACGAGAAGGGCAACATCTGGGAGGTCGAGGCTGACGTCGCCCTTCCATGCGCCACCCAGAACGAGCTCGATGGCGACTCCGCGGTCATCCTGGCCGATAACGGCTGCCGCTTCGTGGCAGAGGGCGCGAACATGCCGAGCACCCCGGAAGCCATCAGCGTCTTCCGCAAGCGCGGCATCCACTTCGGCCCGGGCAAGGCCGCCAACGCCGGTGGTGTGGCGACCTCCGCCCTGGAGATGCAGCAGAACGCCTCCCGCGACTCCTGGTCCTTCGAGTACACGGACAAGCGCCTCCGCGACATCATGCACCGCATCTTCCGCACCGCCCAGCGTGCGGCCGCAGAGTTCGATGCCGAGGGCGATTACATCATCGGCGCCAACATCGCGGGCTTCCGCAAGGTGGCA
The DNA here is from genome assembly GCF_030232315.1 of Corynebacterium sp. MSK039. Taxonomy (NCBI): domain Bacteria; kingdom Bacillati; phylum Actinomycetota; class Actinomycetes; order Mycobacteriales; family Corynebacteriaceae; genus Corynebacterium; species Corynebacterium sp. MSK039. Next base: position 338,171 of record NZ_JASPJL010000001.1, on the reverse strand, counting down.
GATGCAATGCTGGCGCAGGGAGTGATTTAATAGCCTGCATGCCAGATTTGCAGATTGGTCGAGTCATCAAGCCCCACGGCGTGAAGGGGGAGGTCGTGGTGGATCCGTCGACCGACCACGTGACGGAGCGCTTCGCCATCGGCGAGGCGCTTCGCGCCGTTCAAACGGGTAAAGAACGCCAGCTCACGGTCGCCGGTCTACGCCGTCACCAGAACCGCCTTCTCGTCACTTTCGAGGAGGTCCGGGACCGCGACGAGGCCGAGTCCCTGCGCGGGGCACGCTTCATGGCCGCGCCCCTGCAGGATGATTCTGACGACGGCTACTACGACCACGAGCTCATCGGCCTGCGGGTGCTCAACGTCGGGGCCGTGGATGCCGATACCGCCAATCGCCGTGCCTACGAGGGGGAGCAGCCCGAGCCCGTGGACATCGGCGAGGTCACCGGGGTCAGCCACGGCCCGGCCGGAGCCACCCTCGAGGTCGCCGTGGACGCAGATGTGGACCTGCCCACCGCGGGCTCCACGATCCTCATCCCGTTCAAGCTGGCGATCGTCCCCATCGTGGACCTCGACAACGAGGCCCTCGTCGTCACCCCACCGGAAGGGCTGCTGGAGCTGGCATGAGACTCGACGTTGTCACGATCTTCCCCGAGTACCTCGACCCGCTGCGTCACGCGCTGCTGGGTAAGGCCATCGAATCCGGCCGCCTCGAGGTTGGTGTGCACGACCTGCGGCAGTGGGCTACCGATCGCCACAAGTCCGTCGACGACACCCCCTATGGCGGTGGTCCCGGCATGGTGATGAAGCCCAGCGTATGGGGGCCCGCCCTCGATGACGTCATCGAGGGCACCGGACCCGCAGCCACCGCACGCGACCTCGAGACCTCCCTGGCCCACAAGAAGCTGGCACCCCTCGACGATCCTGCTCCGGCGGGTGGGGGAGAAGCGAAGGACGACGGCGACGGAGACGGTAACACCGCACCGCGCGGCCCCGTGGTCGTCGTCCCCACGCCCGCGGGCACACCCTTCACGCAGGAGATGGCGGCCCGGTGGTCCAAGGAGGAGCACCTCGTCTTTGCTTGCGGCCGCTACGAGGGCATCGACCAGCGAGTCGTTGACGACGCTGCCCGCAACTACCGCGTCGAGGAGGTCAGCATCGGCGACTATGTGCTCATCGGCGGGGAGGTCGCCGTCCTCGTCATGGCGGAGGCCGTTGTTCGGTTGATTCCCGGTGTGCTGGGTAACCAGGCTAGCCACGAGGAGGACAGCTTCCAGGACGGGCTGCTCGAAGGCCCCGCCTATACCAAGCCACGGCAGTGGCGGGGGTTGGATGTCCCGGAGGTGCTCTTCAGCGGCAATCACGGTCTCGTTGACCGCTGGCGCCGCGAGCAGGCCTTGCTGCGGACACAACAACGCCGCCCGGAGCTCATTGAGAAGCTCCGAGCGGCGGGTGGGCTGAGCGCGGCGGACGAGCAAGTGCTCGACGCTCACCGCGAAGCCTAAACGGCTGTTAACCGCGCGGACACCGGGCGGGCGCTTGGCCGCGCCCGGTGGTGGTATTTACCAGTCCGCGCCGTCGATGGCCTTGGTGTGATCGCGGACCTGCTCGCCCTCAGCGTAGAGCGGCATGTCCTTCTTCGCCTGGTAGAACGGCACGTTGATCGGTGCCTCCGGCTTGCGGCCACGGATCAGGTCCGCAGCCTTCTCGGCCAGCATCAGGACCGGGGAGTAGATGTTGCCGTTGGTGACGATCGGCATGGCCGATGCATCGACGACGTACAGGCCCTCCACGCCGTGGACCTGCATGCTCTCCGGGTCCACGACCGCCATCTCATCGTCCGCGGAGCCCATCTTGGCGGTGCAGGATGGGTGCAGTGCGGTTTCGGCGTCGTTGCGCACCCACTCCAGGATCTCCTCGTCGGTCTGCACGGCATCACCCGGGGAGATCTCGCCGTCGGTGAACTCGCGCATGGCATCGGTGTCCAGCAGCTCGCGGGACACCTTGATGGCCTCGACCCACTCGCGGCGATCCTGCTCGGTCTTCAGGTAGTTGAAGAGGATCTCCGGCTTCTCGTGCGGGTCGGTGCTCTTGATCTTCACGTGGCCGGAGGTATCCGAGTACATCGGGCCGACGTGGAACTGGAAGCCGTGCTCGCCCTCCGGCTGGCTACCGTCGTAGCGGATGGCCATTGGGAGGAAGTGGAACATGAGGTTCGGGTAGTCCTCGTTCTCATTGGAGCGAGCGAAGCCGCCGGCCTCGAAGTGGGAGCTAGCAACCGGGCCGCGGCGGGTCAGCAGCCACTGCAGGCCGATGATCGGGCGCATCCACATCTTGTAGTACGGCTGGGAGCTGACCGGCTGGGTGCAGTTGTACTGGACATAAACCTCCAGGTGGTCCTGCAGGTTCTGGCCCACGCCCGGCAGGTGCTTGCGCACGTCGATGCCCAGGGAGCTCAGGTGCTCCTTATCGCCGATTCCGGAGAGCTGCAGCAGCTGCGGGGTGTTGAACGCGCCGCCGCACAGGATCACCTTGTCCGCGTACACGCGGCGGGTCTTGCCCTTCCAGGTGTACTCCGCGCCGATGGCCTTCGGTGCGGAGCCGTCGGCCGGCGCATCCTCGAAGAGAACCTTGGTCGTGAACGCCCGGGTGCGGATGTCCAGGTTCTTCCGGTTCATGATCGGGTGCAGGTATGCGCGCGCTGCAGAGTGGCGCTTGCCGTGGAAGATGGTGCGGTCGAAGGGGGCGAAGCCCTCCTGGCGGTAGCCGTTGACGTCGTTGGTCAGGTTGTAGCCTGCCTCCTGCACGGAGCGGAAGAAGGCCTGGAACAGCGGGCTGGTAGCCGGACCACGGGTCAGCTTCAGCGGGCCGTCGTGGCCACGGCGTGGGTCGTTCGGGTCTGCCCCCAGTGCGGTCTCCAGCTTGTTGAAGTAGGGGAGGACGTGGGCGTAATCCCAGTTCTCCATGCCCGGTAGCTTGCCCCACTTCTCGTAGTCCATCGGGTTACCGCGCTGGTAGATCATGCCGTTGACGGAGCCGGAACCGCCCAGCACCTTGCCGCGGGCGTGGTAGATGCGGCGGCCGTTCATCTCCGGCTCTGGCTCGGACTCGTAGGCCCAGTCGTAGAACTTATTGCCGATGGGGAAGGCAAAGGCGGCTGGCATGTGGATGAACAGATCCCAGAAGGAGTCCATGCGGCCGGCTTCCAGCACCATGACCTTGGTGTCCTTGTCCTCGGTCAGGCGGTTGGCCAGGACGGAGCCCGCCGAGCCGCCACCGACGATGACAACGTCGCGGTGCGAGTCCTCGATGACCTCGCCCGCCGTGTCGTTCTTGGCGAAGGGTGCCCGAATTTTATTCCAGAGCGACAAGAGTGAAACCTCACCTTTCCTAAAGCATAACCGGGGTGCCGTTGCGGGCTGCGTCCCAAGTGGGACACGAGCCGCCGGGACATTGATATAACCCCGAAAATGCAACTAAAAACATTGAGCACGATCCAGTATGCCAGCGGATAAACTGCCTATGCCACCCGGGAAATAATGAATCAGTTAAAAAGATGGCATAAATCACAGTTTCGGTTGGCATGCCCAAAAGTCTGTGAGATCACTGAAACATGCAGCTAGAGCGCACCGTGATGTTGTCTAGACTCTTAGAGAATTGCCAGGCTCAGGTGCGGGAATGGCAAAAGGTTTGCTATGCATGAGTAGTTGGCTCGCTTTATAAAAAGCAACCAAAACTATTACAGAATTAATGTAGGAGGGTCGGAACGCCTTGAGTGAAGGGCCGCCAAAAGATACCGGAAATGAGATGAAGAACACAGATTCAGCGAAAGGGAACGAAGTGTCGGAAGGCGCGTCGAGCACCCCTGGCGCCGTCGACACGACCGAAAAGGGCACCGGCGCGAGCGCTGAACCGCAGATCGTTCCCGAGGTTGTCGTAGGCCACGGCGACGAGCGGGAATCCGAGCCGTACACCCCGGGCGAAATCGTGGAACCGAAGGCCAACTGGCCGGTGTTCCTCCTCTCGGCGTTGGGGATCGCGATCATCGTGGCCTGGGCGACCATCGCGCCCGATAACGCATACGACACCCTGGGCTCCACCACCGGGTGGATCGCCAATAACCTCGGCTGGTTCTACATCCTCACCGCCACGATCTGCGTGGTCTTCGTGCTGGGTGTCGCGCTCTCGCGGGCAGGGGCGATCCGCCTCGGCCCGGACCACGCCCGGCCCGAATATCGTCTGTTCTCCTGGTCCGCGATGCTCTTCGCGGCCGGCATCGGCGTGGACCTCATGTTCTTCGCCGTCGCCGAGCCGGTGACGCAGTACTACGCGCCACCGGTCGGAGCGGGGGAGACACGCGAGGCTGCGGAGAACGCCGTCGTCTACGCGCTCTTCCACTACGGCGTGACCGGATGGGCTATGTACGCCCTGATGGGTATGGCCTTCGGCTACTACGCCTACCGCCTCAACATGCCGCTGGCGATCCGCAGCGCCCTCTATCCGCTGATCGGTAAGCGCATCCACGGCCCCGTCGGCAACGCGGTGGATATCGCCGCGATGCTGGGCACCGTCTTCGGCATCGCGACCTCCCTGGGCATCGGCGTGGTTCAGCTGAACTACGGCCTCAAGCTGCTCTTTGGCTGGGATGAAGGCCCGACCGTGCAGATCGCCCTCGTCACCGCCGCCGTCGGCGTGGCGACCCTGTCGGCTGTCTCCGGCGTGGATAAAGGCATCAAGCGCCTCTCCGAGTTCAACGTCATCCTCGCCATCACGCTGGCTGTCTACATCGTGGTCTCCGGGCAGACTGCCTTCCTCTTCGACGCACTCATCATGAACATCGGCGATTACGTCACTCAGCTGCCGAGCATGTCCATGGACACCTATGCCTTCAGCGAGACCCCTGAAGAGACCAAGGAATGGCTGGGGGCCTGGACCCTGTTCTTCTGGGCATGGTGGGTGGCCTGGGCGCCGTTCGTCGGCCTGTTCCTGGCTCGCATTTCCCGCGGCCGCACCCTGCGCCAGTTCGTGTTCGGCGTCCTGACCGTGCCGTTCCTGTTCATCCTGGGCTGGATGAGCTTCTTCGGAAACACCGCACTCAGCCGTGTCATCGGTGGCGATTCCGCCTTTGGTGAGGCCGCGGTTGCCGAACCACAGCGCGGCTTCTACGACCTGCTGGCATCCTCCCCGGGAGCGACCTTCCTGGTCGGCCTGTCCACGATGGTTGGTCTGCTGCTGTACATCACCTCGGCGGACTCCGGCGCACTGGTGATGTCCAACTTCACCTCCAAGGTGACCGACTCCCGCCAGGACGGTCCCGTGTGGTCCCGTATCTTCTGGGCTGTCCTGGTCGGTGTTCTGACGATCGTTCTCCTGCAGATCAATGGCGTGGAGACCGTCCAGAACGCCACGGTCGTCATGGGTCTGCCTTTCGCGATCGTGATGTACTTCATCATGCTGGGCCTTATCCGCTCCCTGAAGCTGGAGACGATCCACAACGAGGCCCGGAGTGTGTCCATCCACGCCGCCATGTCCGGCCGTAGCTCTGGCGAGAAGGAGAAGGGCGCCTGGCTCCGTCGCCTCTCCCGCGCGTCGACCTGGCCTGGGGCGAAGGATGCTCAGAAGTTCATGTCCGAGACGGCCCGCCCTGCTCTGCAGGACGTCGCCGAGCAATTCAACAGCCGTGGTCTCAACGCCACCCTCGTCTCCGCGAAGGTGCCGGGTATCGACGTCAAGCAGCTGGATCTCACCGTCACCTTCGACGAAGAGCAGAGCTTCCGCTACCAGATCTACCCAGTCGAGCTTCCGGTCCCGACGTTCACCCGCTCCACCAGCGACGGCAGCGTCTACTACCGCCTGGAAGTCTTCGACCTCATGGGCTCCATGGGCTTCGACGTCTACGGCTATACGCAGGAACAGATCAAGGACAACATCATGGATCTGTACGAGCGTCACCTGGAATTCATCCACATCCAGCGCAACCTGCCGGGTACCTCTGACCACTCCGACGGCGCTGAGCCCGTGCGAGCATGGACTGACGACCCGGGCCTTGCGGTAGACACGGACGAGAAATAAGCCGATCACCACCCACGTGATCCAAGAAAGGAAAACAGAATGAGCACTGAGAAGCTCTTCGACCCAGCCGCCTCGCCCCTGCTGAAGGGCGTCCACGACGGCGACGCGGTGGCGTCGCTGTTCATCGATGGCCAGTGGCAGCCCGCCGCCGACGGCGAGACCCGCACCATCATCAACCCGGCAGACGGCTCGGAGGTCGGTATCGTCTCCGAGGCGAGCGAGAAGGACACGATCCGCGCGATTGAGGTCGCCCGCCGCACCTTCGACAACGGCGAGTGGCGGGCCGTCCCAGCCGTGGAGCGCGGCAAGATCCTGGTCAAGGTCGCCGACTTGATCCGCGAGAATAAGAGCGAGTTCGCCCGCGCCGAGGCTGCCGACACCGGTAAGCGCCTCCCCGAGGCCGAGGCCGATATGGACGACATCGCTGACTCCTTCGACTACTTCGGCACCCTCGCCGGCCACGCCGCCGGACGCGTCGTCGACGCCGGTGATCCGAACGTCCGCTCCCGCATCGACGCCGAACCCGTCGGTGTATGTGGCCTGATCACCCCGTGGAACTACCCGCTGCTGCAGGTGGCCTGGAAGGTTGCCCCAGCGCTCGCGGCGGGCAACACCTTCGTCCTCAAGCAGGCGGAGCTCACCCCGCACACCGCGATGATGCTGATGACCGTGCTGACCGAGGCCGGCGTGCCGGCTGGCGTGGCCAACCTCATCACCGGCGCTGGCGCTACCGCCGGCAATCCATTGTCCACCCACCCGGACGTGGACATGGTCTCCTTCACCGGTGGCCTGGTGACCGGAAAGCTCGTCGCCAAGCAGGCGGCGGATACCGTCAAGCGCGTCGCCCTCGAGCTGGGCGGCAAGAATCCGAACGTCATCTTCGCCGACGCAGACTTCGACGCCGCGGTGGACAACGCCCTCAACGGTGGCTTCGTCCACTCCGGGCAGGTCTGCTCCGCAGGCGCCCGCATCATCGTCGAGGAATCCATCCACGAGAAGTTCGTCGACGAGCTCGTGCGCCGTACTGAGGCCATCAAGCTGGGCGGGCCGCTCGACGAAGCCGCTGAGACCGGCGCCCTCATCTCTGCTGAGCACCGCGACAAGGTGGCAGCCTACGTCGATCGCGCCCGCGAGCAGGGCGCGGATATCCGCACCGGCGGCAAGATCGCCGATGAGGCGGATAACCACGGTCCGCACGGCACCGGTAACACCGACCTGTCGAAGGGCTACTTCTACCTGCCGACCGTCATCGACGGCGCCACTCGGGAGATGGACTGCGTGTACGACGAGGCTTTCGGTCCGGTCGTCACGGTGGAGACCTTCCGCACCGAGGATGAGGCTGTGGCGATCGCTAATGACACGGAGTACGGCCTCGCCGGCGCCGTGTGGACCAGCGACGCCGGTAAGGCGGAGCGAGTCACTGCGCGCCTGCGTCACGGCACGATCTGGATCAACGACTTCCACCCGTACCTGCCGCAGACAGAATGGGGCGGCATGAAGCAGTCGGGCAACGGCCGGGAGCTGGGACCGACCGGCCTGGCTGAATACCAGGAGCAGAAGCACGTCTACCACAACATCGCGCCTGCGGTGACCGGCTGGTTCCAGGGCTAAGTCTCTGCCCAGAACCTCAAAGGCTCCTGCGGGAAACCTGAGACTCCACTAGGGTGGAGGAGTGGTATAGCGCACATTTGCGGCTGACCAAAGGTTTTCTCCAAGGAGTCAGGAATGGCAGATTCTGCACGCACAGCGGCGGGGAGCGAGGCTCCAGCCAAGGAAAAGGGTGCCTCCCGCATCCGAACTTTGCTTGGCAAGCCCGCACCCGCCGAAGCAAAAATGAAAAAGGGTGACGAGGCCAACTGGCCCGTCATTATCACGACGCTCGTGGTCACGGTCGCCGTCGCTATTTGGGCGGCCGCCGGGGCCGAGAGCTTCGACAAGATCGTCGGCGGCACGGCCAGCTGGCTGACCGGAAACTTCGGCTGGCTATACGTCGCCGTCGTGGCGATCACTCTGATCTTCATGATCTGGCTGGCCGCCTCCAAGGCCGGCAATATTCGGCTGGGACCCGATCACTCCCGCCCCCAATACTCCCTCTTCTCTTGGTCCGCGATGCTCTTCGCTGCGGGTATTGGCATTGGAATCCTGTTCTACTCCGTCGCCGAGCCGCTGGCGCAGTACGCTAATCCGCCGGTTGGTCCGGGCGAGACCGAGGAGGCGATGAAGGAGGCCGTGCTGTGGACTCTGTTCCACTACGGCATCTCCGGCTGGGGGCTCTACGCCCTGATGGGCCTGGCCTTCGGCTACTACGCCTACCGCCTCAATATGCCGCTGGCGATTCGTAGCGCCCTGTATCCGCTGATCGGTAAGCGAATCCACGGACCCATCGGCGATGCGGTCGATATCGCCGCCCTGCTGGGCACCGTCTTCGGCGTCGCCGCCTCGCTGGGTATCGGCGTGGTGCAGCTGAACTTCGGCCTGAACCTCGTCTTCGACCTGCCAGAGGGCAAGGCCATGCAGATCGCGCTGGTGGTGCTGGCTGTCGCTGCGGCCACCCTTTCCGCCGTGTCGGGCGTGGATAAGGGCATTAAGCGCCTCTCGGAGTGGAACGTCTACCTCGCCGTCGCGCTGCTCGTCATCGTCGTCGCTGGTGGCCGCACCGGCTGGCTCTTCGACTCCCTCGTGAAGAATATGGGTGACTACCTGACCACCCTGCCACGCTGGACCTTCGAGACCTTCTCCTACACGACCACCCCGGCCTCCACCCAAGAGTGGATGGCCAACTGGACCCTGTTCTTCTGGGCCTGGTGGGTGGCCTGGGCGCCGTTCGTCGGACTGTTCCTGGCCCGCATTTCCCGTGGCCGCACCTTCCGTCAGTTCATCGTCGGCACCCTGCTGGTTCCGTTCCTGTTCCTGGCGCTGTGGGCATCCTTCTTGGGCAACATGGCCCTCGACCGCGTCGTTAACAACGGCGACCACGACCTGCTGGAGCAGACCGTTAACTCACCGGAACGCGGTTTCTACATGGTGCTGGAAGGCCTGCCGTGGCCGACGCTGGCGCTGGTGCTGGCGATGATCGTCGGCCTGCTGTTCTTCGTCACCTCCGCGGACTCCGGTGCGCTGGTGATGGCGAAGTTCTCCTCCCGCACCACCGACCCGGCAGCCGATGGCGCGGTCTGGCTACGCGTGCTGTGGGCTGTTGCCGTCGCTGTGCTGACGGTCGCGATGCTGCAGGTCGACGGCATCGGCACCCTGCAGATGGCGACATTGATCATGGGACTGCCGTTCATGATCGTGGTCTTCCTCATCATGGCCGGCCTGGTGCTCTCAGTCAGACAAGAGGTCCTACAGATGGACTCCCGTGCAGTCGCCCTGCACGGGGCGATCTCCGGGCGCACGGATAGCCAGCATGGTGATTGGCGCACCCGCGTGGAGCGCGCCGGCACGTGGCCGACCGCCGAACAGTCGCAGTCCTTCATCATGGAGGTCGCCAAGCCGGCTCTGAAGGACGTCACCGAGGAGCTGATGAACAATGGCCACGAGGCAACGTTGACCACGGTGGCTGACGAGCACACCGGTATCAACCAGCTCGACCTGTTCGTCACCTTCAAGGGCGATCCGGACTTCCGCTACCAGCTCTACCCAATCGAGGAGCGCCTGCCGAAGTTCGCCCGCCGAGGCAGCCACGGCGCGAATTACTACCGCGTCGAGGTCTTCGGCATCAACGGCTCCCTGGGCTACGACGTCTTCGGCTACACCCGCGAGCAACTCATCGCGAACGTGCTGGACCTGTTTGAACGACACATGGAGTACCTGCACATGCAGCGGAACCAGCCGGGCGAGACCGACCTCTCGGCCTACAACACCGAGATCCCGGAGTGGCAGGAGGACTTCGGCGAGAACCACGCCAACTAATAAGCGTCTTGCGCCAGCACAGGCTCGCTCCGGGTGAACCTGGTGCAAACCGGCACAGCCCGGCACCTACAATGGCTTAAATGATCGCAGAGATTTTAGCCGAGGAACTAGGTGCCGGGCTGTCGCACGTCCAGGCCACCATCGCCCTGCTCGACGAGGGCAATACGGTTCCCTTTATCGCCCGCTACCGCAAAGAAATCACTGGCGGGATGGATGATTCCCAGATCCGCCAGCTGGACACCCGCCTGAATTACCTGCGGGAGCTGGAGGAGCGTAAGGAAACTATTCTCAAGGCCATCGAGGAGCAGGGCAAGCTGACCGACAAACTTGCCGCCGAGATCCGCGCCGTGCAGACGAAGTCCCGCCTCGAGGACCTCTACCTGCCCTATAAGAAAACTCGGAAGACCAAGGCCACCATCGCCCGCGACGCTGGGCTGGAGCCACTCGCGGACACGCTGCTGGCCCCGGGGGTCGCCGAAGACCCGGCAAGCATCGCCGAGGGCTACCTCTGCGAAGGATTCGAGGACACCAAGGCTGCACTGGCCGGGGCACGCGCCATCGTCGTCGAGCGAATCGCCACGGACGCGGACCTGGTTGGCGAAGTCCGTGAGGAGTTCTTCAACCGAGGTGTCGCCGAGGTCGGCGTCGTCGATGGGAAAGAAACAGAAGGGGCGAAGTACCGGGACTACTTCGACTTCTCCGAGCCACTCGACAAGCTCCCCAGCCACCGCATCCTCGCCATCCTGCGTGGCGAGAGCGAGGGCGTGCTCCACGTGAACCTCACGGGAGGGGAGGAGGACGAGTTCTACCAGGGAATCATCGCCGACAGGTTGGATCTCGGCCCGCAGGAGGATGCGGCCGATAAATTCCGCGCCGAGTGCGTCCGCTTCGGCTGGCGCACCAAGCTCGCCGTCAGCTCCGCCGTGGACGCCCGGGTGAAGTTGAAGGAGCGGGCGGACGCCTCCGCCGTGGATGTCTTCGCGAAGAACCTGCGTGATCTCCTGCTCGCCGCACCCGCCGGCCAGCGGGCCACCCTGGGGCTGGACCCTGGCTACCGTAACGGTGTGAAGTGCGCGGTCGTGGACGCCACCGGCAAGGTGGTGGACACGATCATCGTCTACCCGCACTCCGGGGCCGCGAAGTGGGAACAGGCTCGTACCCAGCTTGCGGGTCTGGTTGCCGAGCACGGCGTCGAACTGCTCGCGGTGGGTAACGGGACGGCCAGCCGCGAGACCGAGAAGCTCGCCCGGGAGATTGCCGATCTCATCGCCGAGGCCAGCGGGAAGCGCCCGACCCCGGTCATCGTCAGCGAGGCAGGGGCCTCCGTCTACTCTGCCTCCGAGGTTGCGTCGCGGGAGTTCCCGGACATGGATGTCTCCCTGCGTGGCGCGGTCTCGATCGCCCGGCGCCTGCAAGATCCGCTGGCTGAGCTGGTGAAGATCGACCCGAAGTCCATCGGGGTGGGGCAGTACCAGCACGACGTCAACCAGACGTGGCTGACCCACTCCCTGGACTCGGTGGTCGAGGATGCCGTGAACTCGGTCGGGGTGGACGTCAACTCCGCCAGTGCCGAGCTGCTCGAACGGGTCGCGGGAATCACGAAATCCGTGGCAGAGAATATCGTCACGCACAGGCACGACAACGGTGCCTTTCGCTCCCGCAAGGAACTGCTGAAGGTGCCGCGCCTGGGCCCACGCGCCTTCGAACAGTCCGCCGGCTTCCTCCGCATTCATGACGGGGAGGACCCGCTGGACGCCTCCGCCGTCCACCCCGAGGCCTACACTCTGGTGCGCGCCATCACGGAGGACACCGGGGTGGCGGTGCCACAACTGATCGGCAACTCCGCGGTGCTCACGAAGCTGCGACCGGCGGATTACGCAAACGAGACTTTCGGTGTGCCGACGGTGCGCGACGTGCTCGCAGAGCTGGATAAGCCAGGCCGTGACCCACGCCCGAGCTTCAAGACTGCGAGCCTGGCCGAGGGGGTGGAGAAGGTCTCCGACGTGCGCCCCGGCATGGTGCTGGAGGGCACGGTGACCAATGTGGCCGCCTTCGGCGCCTTCGTCGATATCGGAGTGCACCAGGACGGCCTCGTCCACGTCTCAGCGATGGCCGACCGATTCGTCCAGGACCCCCACGAGGTGGTCCACTCCGGTCAGGTCGTCAAGGTGAAGGTGATGGACGTCGACGTCGACCGACAGCGCATCGGCCTGAGCCTGCGCCTGAGCGACGAGCCAGGTGGTGACCAGGGGTCCTGCTCCGGTCGGGCAGGTCGCCGCGGGGAGGCAGGAGAGAGGAATTCCCGGGCTGGCCGGGGACGCAATCGTGGTGGACAGCGTGGCGACAATCGTGGTGGTTCCCGTGGCAAGCGGGGCGGACAGCGCGGCGGCGGTTCAACAGCCGGTGGCGCAATGGCCGCTGCTCTCAAGCAGGCCGGCTTCTAACTGGTTTGGTTTCTGCCGAATCGGCTGGCATACTATCCGAGTTAACTATGTTCCGGGTACGAACCCGTAGGCGCGATGAGCATCGAAAAGCCGCGAGGATCCTCTATCCAGGCAAGCAAAGGATTAATCCATGCATATTCTTGACAAGGTCGATGCAGCACAGCTGCGCGACGATATCCCAGAGTTCCGCGCAGGTGACACCGTTGACGTGCACCTGAAGGTCATCGAGGGCAGCAAGTCCCGCGTGCAGGTCTTCCGTGGCGTTGTGATCAAGCGTCAGGGCTCCGGCATCCGCGAGACCTTCACCGTCCGCAAGGTCTCCTTCGGCATCGGCGTGGAGCGCACCATCCCAGTGCACTCCCCGAACATCGACAAGCTCGAGGTTCTGTCCCGCGGTAAGGTCCGTCGCGCGAAGCTGTACTACCTGCGCGATCGCCACGGCAAGGCAGCCAAGATCAAGGAGAAGCGCTAATCTGCGCCACCGCACGATGTGCGCGTGAGAGGGGAACGGAAGTCAATTCCGTTCCCCTTTTTTCTTGCCTGACTGAGGTGGTGACCCGGGGAATGGAACGTCCCAGTGCCGCTGGTGGCCGCCTGGTAGTCTGAACCCTTGTGACTACCGATCCCAAGAAGCACCAGCCCAACCCCGACGCAGCAGTCCCGCATGCAGGCGGCGCTGCACCTCAGCAGGCGGCAGGTCAAACCGCTGCGCAGCCGGGGGATGGGACAGCACGTGCGGGGGAGGGCACGGTAACCGAGAATCACAAGACCGCCGACACGTCGCAGGCAAAAGCCAAAGAGAAGAAGACCTACCCGTGGTGGGTGGAGATGCCCATCATCCTGGTTGCCACCATGCTGATTCTTGGCATGTTCAATATCTTCGTCGGCAGGCTCTACCTGATCCCGTCCGAATCCATGGAGCCCACCCTGCACGGCTGCGAGGGGTGCACGAATGACCGGATCTTCGTCAATAAGCTCGCCTACCTCGGTCGTAAAGAGCCGAAGCCGGGGGACGTCGTCGTCTTTGTCGGTGAGGACTCCTGGAACACGACCTATGTCTCCCAGCGTTCGGACAATGGGCTGATCAAGGGGCTGCAGAACGCCGGCAGCATGATCGGCATCATTGCCCCGGATGAAAACGCCCTGGTCAAGCGAGTCATCGCCACCGGTGGGCAGACTGTCCAGTGCCGCCCCGGCGACCCCGGCGTGATGGTCGACGGCAAGAAGGTGGACGATTCCTACACGATGAGCCCGTTGGTGAACCCGGTGGACCCGGCAACCGGCTCCGATGCCTGCCAGGGAGAGTACTTCGGCCCCATCACCGTGCCGGATGACCACCTGTGGCTGATGGGCGACAACCGCACCAACTCCCTGGACTCCCGCGGCCACGTGGGCGACGAGCACCAGGGCACCATCCCGGTGGAGAACGTGGTGGGTAAGGTCTCCGCACGTGTGCTGCCGATCGAACGCATCGGCGGGGTCGCTCACCTGGATATCCAGCAGTAGCCATGGCGCGTCCCACCCCACAGTCGGCAGCACGCGCCCGCGGCGCCGAGCTGGTGCAGCAGGCGCTCTCCGAGGGCTATAGCTTCGTCGACGACTACCTGCGATTCCACGGGTTTACCCACGTGGCCGGGGTGGACGAGGCCGGTCGCGGTGCCTGCTGCGGCCCCATCACCATCGCCTCCTGCGTCCTGCCTGATCACGACGTTCCCGAGCTGGAGGGACTCAACGACTCCAAGAAGCTCACCCCGCGCCGCCGCGAGAAGCTCTTCGGCGCCATCACCGAGCACGCGGTGGCCTATAAGATCGTCCATATACCCGCCGCCGAGATCGACCAGAAGGGGATCCAGTACGCCAACATCAACGGCATGTACCGCGCCGTTGCGGGGCTATCCGTGGAGCCAGACGTGGTCCTCACAGACGCGGTGCACCTGCCGGAGCTTGCGTGCGAGCACGCACCCCTGGTCAAGGGGGATGCGCTGTCCCCGGCGATCAGCGCCGCGAGCATTCTGGCGAAGGTGTCCCGGGACCGCCTGATGGTGGAGATGGACGGGCAGTATCCGGACTATGGCTTGGCCGGCCACAAGGGTTACGGCACGGCGAAGCACATGGCTGCGGTGCGCCTCCATGGTGGCTGCCCGGAACACCGTTACACTTACTCCAATGTCGCCACCGCACATGCCGAGTGGGCGAGCACACAACCGCGTGAGGAAGGACGTCCTGGCCAGTGAGCGCTGAAGAGCTAGACGACTACGAGGCAAACGTTGAGCTGTCGATGTACCGCGAGTACCGCGACGTCGTGAGCCAGTTCTCCTATGTCGTGGAAACCGAGCGCCGGTTCTACTTGGCTAACGCGGTGGAGCTCACGCCCCGCAACTCCGGTGGCGAGGTCTACTACGAGATCCGCATGTCGGACGCCTGGGTGTGGGATATGTACCGCCCGGCCCGCTTCGTCCGCTACGTCCGCGTGATCACCTACAAGGATGTCAATATCGAGGAGCTCGACAAGCCCGAGCTGCAGTTGCCGGAGCACTAGCCCGGACCCAGCGTCGGCCCCCTTTTGCCGGCTGCCCCGCTGTTATCCACACCCCAGCGCCTATCCACAGGCTCCTGGGGTTTTCTTCTTCCCGCTTTCTTTTCAGGACGTCAACGCCCTGGCCACCGTGCTTGGCTAGCCTCACACGCTGCCCTGGTACGACAGCTGCGTGGGCAGGGCATGGGTGAAGGAATTTTCCACGCGCAGCGAAAGACAACGACAGCGAGGTACGGGGGATGGATAGCGCAACGCAGGTGGCACAGGTCGGCCGAAACGTGACCGGCCGGGGTTCGGTTCGCCAGGGTGCGGTTGGACAGGACTCGGTCGGCCAGAGCTCGGTTGGCCAGAACTCGGCGGATTCAACGGTGGGGGTAGGCCGACAAGGTGAGAACCTGGCCGGGGAATATCTGGTGAATCAGGGCTGGAGAATTGTGGAGCGCAATTGGCACTGCCGGTTCGCGGAGCTCGACATCATTGCTCTCGACCCCGCAGGCGAGATGGTGTTCGTGGAGGTCAAGTATCGCAAGGACACCGCCCACGGCACTGGTGTGGAAGCAGTGACACAGACCAAGCTGCGCCGGATGCGACTGGCGGCGGGGAAGTGGCTGGCGGAACAGCAACGCGGGGTCGATGTGGTGCGTTTCGACGTCATCGACGTGGGCCCCGCTGGCGTGCGGGAACACGTGGTGGGGGTGGCGTGATGGCAGTCGGGCAAGCCAGAAGCATGGCCCTTCACGGGTTGGACGGGATGCTCGTGACCGTGGAATGCGACCTGGGGCGGGGGCTGCCCGGGGTCAGCGTAGTCGGGCTGGGGGATGCGGCGGTGGTGCAGGCTCGTGACCGAATTCGCGCGGCGATGCTGAACAGCACACTGCCGTGGCCGAAGTCGAAGGTCGTGATGAGCCTGTCGCCGGCAGACGTGAAGAAGGAGGGCTCCAGCTACGACTTGGCGATGGTGGCGTCGATCCTGGCAGCCCAGGGTTTATCCGAGTTCGCGCTGGAGCTCCTGAGTGACACGGTGGTCGTCGGGGAGCTCGGACTGGACGGTACGGTGCGCGCCGTCGCCGGGGTTGTCCCCATGATTCTGTCCGCACAACGCCGGGGGATGAGTCGCATCGTGATCCCAGAGGAGAACCTGCCCGATGCTCAGCAGCTCGTCGACGTGGTTGCCGGTCTGGACATCCTCGCCGTGGGCAGCCTGAAGGAATTTCACGCATGGCTGCGTGGCTCCGGCAGCATTGTCCCCGTGAGTAAACCCGTGGGCGCGCTGACCCCGGATTCCGGGCACGGGGCACGGGATGAGGAGGTCGACATGGCCGACATCGTGGGGCAGGCCGAAGCGCGCCGGGCGCTGGAGATTGCCGCCGTGGGCGGGCACGCCATCATGCTCACCGGACCGCCGGGCAGTGGAAAGTCGATGCTCGCAGAGCGCCTGCCGACGATCCTGCCTCCGCTGTCGGCCACCGAGCAGGTCGAGGCGGCCGCGATTCACTCGATTGCCGGTGGCCGGGGAGACCTTGGCCCGATCTGGGCCGGGGTGAGACCCTTCGTCTCCCCGCACCCTTCGGTGACCCAAGCCGCGCTTGTTGGTGGCGGGCCGAACCTGCAGCCCGGCGCGATCAGCCTGGCCCACCACGGTGTGCTGTTCTTGGACGAGGCAGCGGAGACCCGCTCGGGGGTGCTGGACTGCTTGCGGATCCCGATGGAGTCCCGCCGGGTGGAGATCGCGCGTGCCCGCCGCAGTGTCTCCTACCCGGCGGGATTCCAGCTGGTGATGGCGGCGAACCCGTGCCGTTGCGGTGCTGAGGATCCAAGCATGTGCACGTGTAGTTCGACGGACCGCCGCCGCTATTATGCGCGGGTCTCGGGTCCCATCCGCGACCGGATTGACGTCTTCGCACAGACCCGCAGGCAGCGGCTGATCGGTCAACAGTTCCCGGTGAGTGCGCAGGCAACGGCCACGAGTGGAGCCGACAGCGAGGAGGGACGAGCGGAGAGCTCAGCGGTGGTGGCGGAACGGGTCGCCCAGGCCAGGGAGCGTTCCCACCACCGTTGGCGAAAACTCGACCTAGGGGAGGCCGTGACGAATGCGACGATTCCCGGCAGGCTGCTGCGCTCCGAGTGCGCGGCGAGTTTCGAGGGAATGGTGGCGCTGCAGGAAGCCTATGGTTCCGGTGCGCTCTCGCAGCGTGGGGTGGACCGGGCGCTGCGGGTGGCGTGGAGCCTCGCCGACCTCGCCGGGGTGGCCCGGCCCGGGGTTGGGGAGGTTCTGGACGCTGCCGAGCTCTTTTCCGACACTGAGGAGGTGCCAGCATGAGCCCTGGTGGCACTACGGAGGAACGCCAGAACCTGCTCGCGTGGATCTACCTGCGGCAGACCATCGAAGCCTCAAATACGGATATTCTCAACCTCCTCTGGCCCGAAGGGTGGGAGAATCGGGTCGCGGACCGGGACGCGGGAAAGGGAGTGGCTCCCGATGTGCGGGGGCTCGCCAGCCGCATTCGCCACCGTGACCCCAGCCTGCCGCGCAGGATCCTGGAATCGACTGCCACGCGCGTGGACTGCGATCCGGAAGCCGAACTCGACGCCGCAACGGCTGCGGGGTTCCGGCTGATCACCCCGCTGGACCAGGAGTGGCCAGAGACCCTGGATCACGCCTTCGCCCGGATTGATGACCGCGGCAGCGACCAGAACTCGGCCGTCCGGGGCCTTGCCGCAGCACCCTTTGCCCTCTGGCTACGGGGCAACGGCAACCTGCGGAACTTAAGCCGCCAGTCGGTGACCGTCGTTGGCACCAGGCAGCCCAATGCTTATGGGGCGCAGCTGAGCACCCAGCTCAGCACGGACCTCGCCCTGGAGGGCTACAGCATCGTCTCAGGCGGAGCCCGCGGAGTGGACCGCTGCGCCCACACCGCCGCCCTGCGCGCCGGGGGCGCGAGCATCGCGGTGCTCGCCTGCGGACTCGACGTGGATTACCCCAGGCAGCACGTGGGGATGTTCAACCAGATCGCGGAGTCCGGGGTTGTTGTTAGCGAGTACGCGCTGGGTACCCACCCCGCCCGGCACCGCTTCCTCACCCGGAACCGACTGGTCGCCGGCCTGTCTGCAGGCACCATCGTGACTCAGGCCGCCAACCGCTCCGGGGCGCTGAACACCCTCAACTGGGCGGAGGTCATGCTCAATCAGCCCATGGTGGTGCCCGGCCCCGTGGATACGGCACTCAGCCAGGGGGTGCTCCACCGCCTGCGGGACGGCCGGGCCCAACCGGTCTGGACCGCCAGCCACGTCCGGGAGCTGGTGGAGGACTCCAGCCAGTTCCACGCCGGGGCGCCTGAACAGCAGGCGATGGTCTTCGGCTCCGGCACCGGGGTGCAGAGCATGTCGCTGAACCAGGTCACCGTCTACGACGCAGCCGGATTGCCTGGCGGAGGCGGTGGAACGCTGCGCGACATCCAGCAGGAGACCGGGCTCTCCATCCAGCTGGTGATGCGGACGCTCAAGGAACTCGACAAGCAGGGACTCATCACCAGGGAAGGGGAGCGTTGGGTCCGGGTGGATGGGCAAGAGTAGCTGGGAGGCTGTTGATCTGCGGCGACAGCTCCATTGCGCGGCAACAGCTATGCTGAGCTGCATGCCGAAAGCCCGCGACCCGCAACTCCTCCTCGAGGACTACGTGGACTACCTGCGCTATAACCTCGGCCGGTCGGAAAACACGATCCGGGCCTACCAGCGGGACCTCATCGACGCTCTCGAGGGGCTGCGGGATATTGAGTCCTTCACCCTCGACCACGCACGCGACGTGCTGGGGTACGCGGCCGACGATGGCGCCAGCCGGTCCCGGCTCTCCCGTCTGGCCTCCAGCATGAAAGGCTTCGGGAAGTTTCTCGCCCAGCGCGAGGTACTCCCCGCGAACCCGGTCTCTGCGCTCCGGCTACCCAAGGGAGAGAAGACACTGCCACGCGTGATGCGCAGTGACCAGGCCCGCACCCTCCTCGATGGGCTCAAGCGTGATGCCCTCGAACCCCCGACCGCCGACCACGACGTCGACGACGCTCCAGCAGCCACGCAGCCAACAGGCGAGAAGCAACGGCGACGCGCCACAGCGCGCCGGGTGCGGGATTGGTTCATCGCCGAGCTGCTGTTTGGCACCGGCATTCGTGTTGGCGAGGCCGAGGCCATTGACGTCGAGGATTTCGACCGGGCCAACCGGCTCTTGCGTGTCACCGGTAAGGGAAATAAGACCCGCGTGGTTCCCTACGGCGGAATCATCGATGAGGCTCTCACACACTGGCTTTCCCACCGCGGTGAGCTTGCCCAGCCTGGTAATCCGGCGCTGCTCGTTGGGGTGCGCGGGGGTCGGCTCAACCAACGGGAGATCCGCCGAGTAGTTGACCAGGCCATCCGCCGCCACCCGGAGCTCACAGTAGGGCACATGTCCCCACACGGGTTCCGCCACTCCGCAGCAACCGCCGTGCTCGAAGGCGGGGCGGATCTGCGGGTAGTCCAGGAACTTCTGGGGCACGCCTCGATGAATACCACTCAGATCTACACTCACGTCGGCGCCGAGCGGCTCAAGGCCGCCTACCGCCAAGCCCACCCGCGCTCGGGAGAATAACGGCCCGCACCACGAAGCCCGCAACATGCGCCCCACACCACGCGGAGCTAGCGCAATAGACGCACGCGCACCGAGCCCAAGAGCTCAAACGGATCGAGGTATCGCTTCCGCCCATCCGTGCCCTTGACCCACGCGCCCCAGGACAACCCATCCGGCTTCCGGGCACTATCGCCCAACAACGCCGCATTCGCGAGCCGACCGATTCGCTGGCCCCGGGATACGGACTCACCCTTGGTGACCTCCGCGTGTACGGGCTCGTAGGTGGTGTGTAGCCCATCCCGGTGCCGGATCGTCACCACCGGTGTGCCCGCGACGGTTCCGACGAAGTTGACTTGCCCGCCCATACTGGCGAGGACGTCCGCACCTGGCGCTGCCCGCAGGTCCACGACGCGGTGGCCGGGTAGCCAGTCCTTCTCCGGAATATCGAGCGGCCGGGTCACCAGAGCTTCCGCCGCAACGGGGGAGGTCGGGGAGTCCGTGACGAGCGGCACGCGGTGGGAACGGTTCAGCCGATCAGTGCCCCGCAGCACGCCCCCGCGATCTTGTTGCGCTTCCTCCACGGCGGAAGCCACTGGCGGAACCGGAGCCACCGCGATGGTCGACGTCAAGCTGAAAACACTGGCCGCTGCGAACAGTCGGCCACAGAAACGAGCGGAAGAAAGAAAGCGGAACATGCCTCAAACCTGCCGCAGGCGACGTCCTCAAAAGAAGGGCGAAGAACGGGCGGTGGACAGGCAAGATCAACCGATACACACCGGGCAGGCAGCCACTTGGATTGGCAAGGCAGAGCAGCTAAGATGTTCTGGTGCAGTGTGCTCACGTTTCCCGCACTACCCGGGGATGATGCGCCGCGCGAACCGTGCCAGCGGAGAACACGAGGCCTCCCGCTAGTGGCGATCGCAGCGACGTCAAGAACACAACACCCCGGGCAACCGGCGGCGAGATAGCGAGCAGACTGACTACACGTAGATGCCTCGTGTCCCCAACAGGTTCCACCTACGGTCCCGCTGATTGCGGGTCAATACAGGTGGCGCAGCCCGGGGAGTCTGCCGGCCGGTCGCATAAGCCGAATGGAAGTTCGTCGAGTGCGCCGAAGAAGAAAACCGTAAAACCCCAAACTTTCGAAAGCGAGGAAGGGGCGGCAACGCTACAAGGCGAAGAAAACGCTTCAAAGCTGCCCCTGTAACACCATGGCTGTTGTTACTATGCGCGAACTGCTGGATGCAGGCGTCCACTTTGGTCACCAGACCCGTCGTTGGAACCCGAAGATGCGTCGTTTCATCTTCACCGACCGCAACGGCATCTACATCATCGACCTGCAGCAGACCCTGACCTACATCGACGAGGCCTACGAGTTCGTCAAGGAGACCGTCGCCCACGGCGGCAACATCCTGTTCGTCGGCACCAAGAAGCAGGCTCAGGAGGCCGTTGCCAACGAGGCTGAGCGCGTTGGCATGCCGTACGTCAACCACCGCTGGCTCGGTGGCATGCTCACCAACTTCCAGACCGTCTCCAAGCGCCTGGCCCGCATGAAGGAACTGCAGGCTATGGACGCAGCCGAGGATGGCTACCAGGGCCGCACCAAGAAGGAGATCCTCCTTCTGAACCGCGAGCGCGAGAAGCTGGAGCGTGTCCTGGGCGGCATCGCCGACATGACCAAGGTCCCGTCGGCAATGTGGGTCGTTGACACCAACAAGGAGCACATCGCTGTCTCCGAGGCGAAGAAGCTGGGCATCCCGGTTGTCGCCATCCTGGACACCAACTGCGACCCGGACGAGGTCCAGTACCCGGTCCCGGGCAACGACGACGCGATCCGTTCCGCAAACCTGCTGACCTCCATCATCTCCTCCGCTGTTGAGGAGGGCCGCAAGGCTCGCGCGGAGCGTCAGGCAGCTGCTGCGAAGGACGCTGCCGGCGACACCGGCAAGTCCGAGGCGGACGCTGAGGCTGTGAAGGCTGAGGCTGCAGCCGAGGAGAAGGCCGAGTCCACCGAGGCCTAAAGAGTGTTGAGCGGGGCGCGTACGCCCCGCTCGATGCCTCACACGGAAAGGCCGTATCTCGGCCTGCCTAGTGAGTGTGTTGCCCGCCGCCACACGTGGCGGGGATTTGCCTCTAGAATTATTGGCTGACAGCACATTCATTCTTTCACCACTTCCATACGAAGGAGGGTCGCCACTGATGGCGAACTACACCGCTGCTGATGTCAAGAAGCTCCGTGAGATGACCGGCTCCGGCATGATGGACTGCAAGAAGGCTCTCGTCGAGGCTGAGGGCGACTTCGATAAGGCCATCGAGATCCTGCGTATCCAGGGTGCCAAGGACGTTGGCAAGCGCGCTGAGCGCTCCGCATCCGAGGGCCTGATCGCAGTCTCCGGTAACACCATGATCGAGGTCAACGCTGAGACCGACTTCGTGGCCAAGAACCAGGAGTTCATCGACTTCGCGAACAAGGTTGCTCAGGCAGCCGACGCTGCGAACGCTAACTCCCGCGAGGAGCTCGAGGCAGTCGAGGTCGACGGCGCGAAGGCTGTCGACGCCCTGCAGGAGCTCTCCGCCAAGATCGGCGAGAAGCTCGAGCTGAAGCGCGCTGTCACCCTGGAGGGCGACAAGGTTGCTGTTTACCTGCACCAGCGCTCCGCTGACCTGCCGCCGGCAGTCGGCGTGCTCGTTGCTTACGAGGGCGAGAACGAGGAGGCTGCACGCGCGGCCGCCATGCAGGTCGCCGCTCTGAAGGCCAGCTTCCTGTCCACCGATGAGGTCCCGGCCGAGACCGTCGCCAAGGAGCGCGAGATCGCCGAGGCTACCGCTCGTGAGGAGGGCAAGCCGGAGAAGGCTCTGCCGAACATCATCGAGGGTCGCCTGAAGGGCTACTTCAAGGACGTCGTCCTGCTGGAGCAGCCGTCGGTCACCGAGTCCAAGAAGACCGTCAAGCAGGTCATGGACGAGGCAGGCGTGAAGCTGACCGGTTTCGTGCGCTACGAGATCGGCCAGGGCTAAACCCGACACTGATCCCGTGCCTTCACGGCGTGGCTTAGTCGCTTAGCACGGCACCGCGCCACGGCATGGCGATAGTTTGAGCCGCCCACCCGTTTCACACGGGTGGGCGGCTTTTATTGTGCGCTATAATCCTGTTCAACATCTGAAGCGAGACAAGGAGATTCGTTGAGTAACGCGCCACACAGGTCCGGTTATAAGCGGGTTATGTTGAAGCTGGGCGGTGAGATGTTCGGTGGGGGAGCCGTAGGCATTGACCCAGATGTCGTTCAGAACGTCGCACGCCAGATCGCCGAAGTCGCTAACAGTGGCGTGCAGGTGGCTGTGGTCATCGGCGGTGGAAACTTCTTCCGCGGCGCGGAGCTGCAGCAGCGTGGCCTCGACCGTTCCCGCTCTGACTACATGGGCATGCTGGGCACCGTCATGAACTGCCTGGCCCTGCAGGACTTCCTGCAGCAGGAAGGCGTGGACTGCCGCGTGCAGACCGCCATCCAGATGACCCAGGTCGCTGAGCCCTACCTTCCGCTGCGCGCGGACCGCCACCTCGAGAAGGGGCGTGTGGTCATCTTCGGCGCCGGCATGGGCATGCCCTACTTCTCCACGGACACCACCGCAGCCCAGCGCGCCCTCGAGATCGGTTGCGAGGTTCTGCTGATGGCCAAGGCGGTTGACGGCGTGTACTCGGATGACCCACGCACGAACCCGGACGCTGAGCTCTTCCACGAGATCAACCCCCAGGACGTGCTTGAGCGCAACCTCAAGGTCGCCGACGCGACGGCCTTCAGCCTCTGCAAGGACAATGACATGCCGATCCTGGTGTTCAACCTCCTGGAGCAGGGCAATATCGCCCGTGCTTGCGCCGGCGAGCGCATCGGCACGCTCGTCAGCTCCGAGGTGAAGTAACCCGCCACGATGGCGGCACGCGGGTGAGGCGGGCAAGAACAGTCCGCCTCGCCGCACCAAACAGGAGAGTTGGGGGCAAGGGCTGCTAAATTGGTAGCCATGATGGACGAAATTCTCCTGGAATGCGAAGAGCGCATGACGAGCTCCGTCGAGTTCGCGCGCGAAGACCTCACGACGATCCGTACCGGGCGTGCTAACCCGGCCATGTTCAATAGCGTGATCGCCGAGTACTACGGTGTCCCGACGCCGATCACCCAGATGGCGACGATCAGCGTTCCCGAGGCGCGCATGATGCTCATCAAGCCCTATGAGCAGTCCCAGATCCAGGTCATTGAGAACGCGATCCGCAACTCTGACCTGGGCGTTAACCCGACCAACGACGGCCAAGTGCTGCGCGTGACGATCCCGCAGCTCACCGAGGAGCGCCGCCGCGAGATGGTGCGCCAGGCCAAGTCCAAGGGCGAGGACGCGAAGATCGCGATCCGCAACATCCGCCGCCACGGTATGGAACAGCTCGCGAAGATCCAGAAGGACGGCGATGCCGGCGAGGACGAGGTTCGCGCCAGCGAGAACGAGCTCGAGAAGACCACCTCGAACTACGTCAAGCAGGTCGACGAGCTTGTTGAGCGCAAGGAAGAGGAGCTGATGGAGGTCTAGGGACCTTCTTGAGGAGGGCTCCTTGAGCTCTTGATAGCCCTTTAAGCACACAACACATGCCCGCTCGCGTTGTGAGCGGGCATGTCGCGATAAGAGGGCAAAGTGCACACACTCATGAGGGGCTGCCGGCAGGCGGCCGGAAAGGCGAGGTGCGGTGGCAGCTCACGCGTCGAATCCTGCATCGGAGCCCGGGAGCACCGCCCCGGGGGAGGCGGCCAAGCCCGCCAAGCAGATCAACCCTGGGCGAAACCTTAAGCATGCGATCACGACGGCGTTGATTCTCGGCGCAATCGTCATCCTTTCGCTGCTCTCGCCGTTGCTGTGGTACGCCCTGCTCGTCGTGGGCATGGGCCTGGCGGTCTACGAGGTCTGGCGCCGCCTGCTGGAGGCCGGCTATGTGCTGAGCCTCCCGGTGCTCGTGGTGGGCTCCACCGCGATGATCCTGCTTTCCTGGCCCTTTGGCCCCACGGGGTTGGTGGCAGGGTTTGCCAGCAGTGTGCTGCTGTTGATGGTTACCCGCCTGTTTCACCACGGCAGGCACTCGCCACCGCATAACTACGTGCGCGATATGGCGGTGGGGGTGATGGTGTTGACGTGGATTCCGATGTTCGGTGCGTTCGCGGCGATGCTGTCGCGATTGGAGTCCGCCGGAGCCCCCGGGGCCTTCTACATCATCACCTTCATGCTTTGCGTGGTCGCCAATGATGTGGGCGGTTATGCGTTCGGCGTGCTCTTCGGCAAGCACCCCATGGCTCCTGCGGTGAGCCCGAAGAAGTCCTGGGAGGGCTTCGCAGGCTCCGTGACGAGTGCCGCCGTGGTCGGCGCGCTCGCGGTGGCCCTGTTGCTGGGTGGTCCCTGGTGGTTGGGGATCGGGCTGGGCGTGGGGCTGTCCGTCTGCGCCACCCTGGGAGACCTGGTGGAATCCCAGTTCAAGCGGGATCTGGGCATCAAGGACATGTCCGGCATGCTGCCTGGACACGGTGGGCTGATGGACCGCCTCGACGGGATGCTGCCCGCGGCGATGGTGACCTGGGTGGTCCTCAACCTGATCGGCTAGGCCGACGTTACTTATAGCCGCGCTTGATCTGGCGGCGCAGCTGCGTCATCCGCACGATGCCGACCATCGCCATGATGAGGGCTCCTGCGATCGCGGCGATCAGCATGCCGATGCCGATGGGGAAGCTCCACTCCCAGCCGAAGAAGACCAGCTGGGCCTCCGTCTGATTCTGCAGGATGAACACCAGCAGGAGAATCAACACGAGAGCGCCGATGATCAGCGCCGCCCACGTGCTGGCTGCGACGGAGCCCTTCACGTTCTGGTGGGTACGCTCTTGCTGCTCAGCCTGCGCTACGGGGGCGACCTCCCCCTGAGTGGGTGCTGGTGCCGAGTTGTTTTCTGCGGCGGGCTCGGCGGGTAGTTGAGCCTCTGCCGGAGGCTCGTTGAAGGCCTCGCCAGCGGGCTGGAAATCAGGATTCTGGGGATTGGTGCCTGGGTTCGTCATACCTCTATTCAAACGAACTGTGCGGCCAGCTGCCATCACCGGGGTGCCCTCGCTACTCTTCGGCACCGGCTTATCTGGGCTCATGGCCCGGAATCGCGAGGTAGAGGGCATACGTGGAATAATGGGGCTCACTATGGCTACCCCCGTGAAACTGAATTTTTCCGCGCCTCGCCGCGGCCTTCCGCCCAAGCACTTCGCCGACCTGACGGCTGAGCAGGTTGAGGAGGCAGTGGTGGAGCTCGGGCTTCCGAAGTTCCGTGCGAAGCAGCTGTACAACCAGTATTACGGTCGCCTCGAGGGCGATCCGCTCGAGATGACGGACCTCCCGGAAGCCAGCCGACAGACCGTCAAGGAGAAGCTCTTCCCGGAGCTGATGACCCCGCTGCGCAAGCTCGATGCCGATGATGGGGAGACCCGCAAGACGCTCTGGCGGCTGCATGATGGCACGCTGCTGGAATCCGTCCTGATGCGCTACCCGGGCCGCGCCACCTTGTGCATCTCCTCCCAGGCCGGCTGTGGCATGGCATGCCCGTTCTGCGCGACTGGCCAGGGTGGGCTGGATCGCAACCTCTCCGTGGGCGAGATCGTGGAGCAGGTGCGCAACGCCGCCCGCGCGATGCGCGATGGTGAGGTCGCCGGCACCGAGGGGCGACTGTCCAACATCGTGTTCATGGGCATGGGCGAGCCCCTGGCTAACTACAAGCGCGTGGTCGAGGCCGTGCGTCAGATCACCCAGCCGGAGCCGCACGGCTTCGGGATCTCCCAGCGCAACGTCACCGTGTCCACCGTGGGCCTGGCCCCGGCGATCCGCAAGCTCGCCGATGAGGACATGTCCGTCCGACTGGCCGTGTCCCTGCACACCCCGGACGACGAGCTGCGCGACACCCTCGTCCCGGTCAATAACCGCTGGTCCGTCGAAGAGGTTTTGGGCGCCGCCGCGTATTACGCGGAGAAGTCCGGTCGCCGCGTGTCCATCGAGTATGCGCTCATCCGCGACATCAACGATCAGCCGTGGCGGGCCGACATGCTGGGCAAGAAGCTCCACAAGGCACTGGGCAGCAAGGTGCACGTCAATCTCATTCCGCTGAACCCGACCCCGGGCTCGAAGTGGGATGCGTCCCCGAAGGAGCGTCAGGATGAGTTCGTCCGGCGTGTGATCGAGCAGGGCGTGCCGTGTACCGTGCGCGATACGAAGGGGCAGGAGATCGCAGCGGCCTGTGGCCAGCTCGCTGCCGAGGAGGACTAGCGACCCCCAGGGGTTCCGTGAAAACAAGGCGCCTGTACTGCTGGGAAAACCCCACCAGTACAGGCGTTTTGTGATCAACTTTACGCCGGAAAACCTCGACTCTGCATTCTCGGGATTGCTAAAATCCGGTTAAGAGTCCATAGGTTTAGTGAAGGCGTTCAATTGGCTAATCTTAATAAAGTCACTCGTCGGCGTTTTCTCGGCTGGTCGGCCGCGGCCGGCGGTGCCGGCGCCCTGGTCGCCTCGGGTGCGGGCGACGCACTGAGCAAGCAGTTCCTCGGCATCCCGGCGATGGGCCAGGAAGAGGCCGATGAGAAGATCGTCTGGTCCGCCTGCACCGTGAACTGCGGCTCGCGCTGCCCGCTGCGCCTCAAGGTGCGGGACGGCCAGATCGTTCAGGTCATGGCCGATAACACCGGCGACGCGGAGCTGGGCACTCAGCAGATCCGCGCCTGCGTCCGCGGCCGCTCGATTCGGCACCGCATCTACAACCCGGACCGACTGAAGACCCCACTGAAGCGTAAGCCAGGCACCAAGCGGGGCGACGGCGAGTGGGTCGAGATCTCCTGGGAACAGGCTCTCGACGAGATCGCCGAGAAGATGACGGAGATCAAGTCCACCTACGGCAACGAGGCCTTCTACCTGCAGTACGGCACCGGCGTCATCGGGGCGACGATCGCGCGTTCCTGGCCGCCCGTCGAGACTCCGTTCGCGCGCCTGATGAACCTGTGGGGCGGCTACCTCAACCACTACTCGGACTACTCCACGGCTCAGATCACCTCGGCCTACCCGTACCACTACGGGGAGTGGGTCGGGTCGAACTCCTTCGACGACGTCGCGAACTCCAAGCTCCAGGTCATGTTCGGCAATAATCCGCTGGAAACCCGCATGTCGGGTGGCGGGGAAACCTTCGTGACTCAGAAGATCAAGCAGGAGCACGGGGTCAAGACGATCGTCATCGACCCGAGGCAGTCCGAAACCTCCGTCGCGCTCGCTGATGAATGGGTGGCCCTGCGTCCCGGCACTGACGCCGCGCTCGTCGCCGGGCTCATCCACGTCATGCTGACGGAGAACCTCCAGGACCAGAAGTTCCTCGACAAGTACACCGTCGGCTTCGACGAGCACACTCTGCCCGACTCGGCGCCGAAGAACTCCTCCTACCGCTCCTACGTCATGGGCAAAGGCCCCGACGGAATCGAGAAGAGCCCACAGTGGGCCGCGAAAGTCACCGGGGTGCCGGCCGACCGGATCACCCAGCTGGCGCGCGAGATCGCCCAGGCCAAGCCCTGCGCCATCACCCAGGGCTGGGGGCCGCAGCGCCACGCCAACGGCGAGAATCAGGCCCGCGCGATCTTCCTGCTCGCAGCCGTCATCGGGCAGATCGGCATCAGGGGCGGTGGCACCGGCGCGCGCGAAAGCTCCGCGAACCTCGGCATGGCAAGCCCGTTCAACACCCAGCACGAAAACCCCATCGAGACCGCGATCCCGGTCTTCGGATGGACCGAGGCCGTCGAACGTGGCGAGGAGATGACCGCCACCCGCGACGGCGTGCAGGGCAAGGACAAGCTGGACGTCCCGATCAAGATGATCTGGTCCTACGGCGGAAACGCCAATACCAACCAGCACGGCGACCTCAATCGCACGATCGAGCTGCTGCGCAGGGAGGACAAGGCGGAACTCATCGTCGTCAGCGACATCCAGATGAGTGTGTCCGCCCGCTACGCCGACTACGTCCTGCCGGATGCGTCCACTGCCGAACAGGAGGACGTCATCCAACAGGGCAGTGCCGGCAACATGGAGTACACGATCCTGGCCTCCAAAGCCATCGAACCGATCCACAACACCAAGCCGATCTACGAGGTCTGCGCCGAGCTGGCCGAGCGTCTCGGGGTGGGAAAGAAGTTCACCGAGGGGCGCACCCAGGAGCAGTGGGTCAAGCACACGATCGCGGAATCCGCCCGCGAAATCCCGGAGCTGCCGAGTTACGAGAAGCTCAAGGAGATGGGCGTGTGGAAGCGGGCTGGGGAGTCGGTGATCCCGCTGAAGGAGTTCCGCGAGGACCCGGCAGCCAACCCGCTCGAAACCCCGTCCGGGCTGATCGAGATCTACTCCGAGGAACTCGCGAAGCTACGCAAGGAGTGGGAATTCCCGAACGCCGCACCTGGTGATGAGATCACCGCGCTGCCGGAACACGTCGACACCTGGGAAGGACCCGCGGAGGCGCACAAGGCCTACACCAGCGGCGGCAAGTACCCGCTGCAGTGCATCGGACACCACACGAAGGGCCGAACCCACTCGTCTTACGGCAACGTGGACTGGCTCCGGGACGACGCCCACCCCCAGGTGCTGTGGATCAACCCGCTGGACGCCCGCAAGCGGGGTATCAAGAACGACGACGAGGTCTACGCGTTCAACGACCGCGGCAGGATCAAGTCCGTCGCACGGGTCAGCCCCCGCATCGCGCCCGGCGTGATCTCCGTTCCCCAGGGGTCCTGGTTTGCGCCGGACGCCAAGGGAGTGGACGCCGGAGCCAGCGTCAACACACTGACCAGTTGGCACCCATCCCCGCTGGGCAAGGGCAATGCCCAGCACACGACTCTCGTTGAGGTTGAGAAGGCCTAAGAAAGGCCGAAGGTAAGGAAAAACATGGCTAAGAAGAACGCTTCCCAAGAAAACCAGCGGCTGGGTTTCTACTTCGACCAGAGCTTGTGCAACGGCTGCAAGGCCTGCCAAATCGCATGCAAGGACAAGCACGACACCCCGCTGGGTACCAACTGGCGCCGGGTCGTGGAGTACTCCGGCGGGGATTGGAACCTCGCCAACGGGGTGTTTAACCACGACACCTTCACCTACTACACGTCGATCTCCTGCAATCACTGTGAGGACCCGATCTGCGCGAAGGTCTGCCCGACGACCGCGATGCACAAGGGGGAAGACGGCATCGTCACCGTCGACCCCGATAAGTGCATTGGTTGCCGCTACTGCGAGTGGGCCTGCCCTTATTCCGCTCCGCAGTTCAACCCGGAGACCAAGCAGATGAGCAAGTGCGACCTGTGCGCCGACCTACGTGCGGAGGGGGAGGAGCCCGCCTGCGTCACCGCCTGCCCGTCGCGTGCCCTGGACTGGGGGCCGATCGACGAGCTGCGGGAGAAGTACGGCGATATCAGCGCCGTCGCGCCCCTGCCTGATCCGAGCATCACCAAGCCCAACCTCGTTATTCGCCCGCACCGCGATGCGAAGGAGTGGGATACCAACCACGGCGAGATCATGAATCGCCAGGAGATCTAGACCAGTGTTTCTGCAGGAATGGCCACTGACCTTCTTCACGATCCTGTCCCAAATGGCCGTGGGCGCGTTCATCATCCTGGGGCTCATCCAAGTGAGCTCCCGCCGGAGGGTCGGGGCAGTGGCGGATAAGGACCGCGCCGAGGCCAAGGCGCAGGCATTGGAGCGGGTCTCGGACGCCGCACTCTACGCAATTGGCCCGCTGATGGTCGCCGGCTTTATCGCCGCGTTCTTCCACCTGGGCAATCCCATGAACGGCATCAACGTGATCCGGGGCGTGCCGAGCTCTCCGCTCGCGCAGGAAGTCATGATGGGCGTGGGCTTTGCTGTGCTGGGCTTCGCCTTCGCCGCCACCCAATGGTTCCACTGGGGCAGCTCACGGCTGCGCTTCGTGCTGGCGATCGTCACCGCGCTGTGGGGCCTGGCCTTCGTGTGGTCCATGGCGCGCCTCTACATGCTGCCAACGATCCCGCATTGGGATCACTGGACCACCCCGGCGCAGTTCTATGTGACCACCTTCTTGAGTGGCGCACTCGCGATCGGCACGGCGCTCGCGTGGTTCCCGAAGCTGCGGGATAAGCCCTGGCTGAACAAGCTCATGCCCGCCAACCGTCGCCCGGCAGACATGAGCGATGCCCACGTGGACTACGTCAACCGGCTGGTGCAGCGCTCGCTGCAGGGCATCGGCGTGCTCTCCGTTTTGCTGCTCCCGATCGAGCTCTTCGTGATCATCTTCGCCTATATCCGACCAGATTCGGTCAACCCCGCGGCCTTCGCCTTCCCGACCGGGTGGTTCGTCCTGCGGCTGGCCCTGCTGATCATCGGTGCTGGGCTGATGGGCCTATTCCTGGCGCGGACCAAGAGGGACGACATCAACCTGTTGCTCACGCTGGTGATGACCAGCTACATCCTCGTGACGATCTCTGAGGTTATCGGCCGCTTCATCTTCTACGGCGGCATGGACAGGATTGGGATTTGATGGGCGCCGAGCAGGACCTGGCGGCCATCTCGGAGGCCGCCTTGGTGGTCTCCCAGCTTTTCCTGGCTGCCCCGAACCCCGAGCTGCGCGGGGCGTTGCAGGACGACGACGCACTGGCGCAGTGGCCGCTAACCGACCCCCAATCCCAGCGGGGGATCGCGATGCTGCGCGAGGCGGTGCGGGAGGGCAATCTGGATAGCCCGGATTCCCTCCAACGTGACCACCTCTACCTCTTCACCGGGATCGGCAAACCGCTGGCTCAGCCCTTTGAATCGCCGTACCTGTCGAAGGAGGGGTTGCTCTTCGACGAGCAGACGGTTGCCGTCCGTGAGGCTTATGCGGCTCACGGTCTGCGGGTACCAAACCCCCGGGTTCCGGATGATCACATCGGCTACGAATTTGCTTTCGTCTCCCACCTGGCAGGGCAGGCCGCTGGAGGCAACGCCGGAGCGCTGCCAGCCTTGTACCGCTTCGTGAGTGAGCACCTCGGGTGCTTCGCCGGTGACGTGGCTGAGGGGCTCCGGGAGCACGCCCAGACCGTGACCTACCGTGCCCTGGCCGAGCTGAGCGAGGGAGTGCTGGCCCATGTCCGAGCCGAGCGCTAAGCCTGAGCTCTTAAGCGCCGACCAACGCCATCGGCTCTACCGGTGGGCGCGAGACATGAACCCCGACGTTGTGCTGGTGTGTGCCGAGGCCCAGCTGCCGCGCTTCCCCCGGAACCACAGCCCCGTCCTGTTGCCAGGCTGCGCGGGTGAGGATCCCTCGTTGGCCGCTGCGTTATTGGCCTGCGGGGCGAAGCGGGTGCGCGTCCTGCCATGCCGGGAAGCCCACTCGGAACGCTGCGCGGCGGGTGCGGAACTGGTGGAAACCCCGCAGGCGCGGGTGCTGCGCGCGGCCGAGTACCTGGATGCAACTCAGGTGCCGGTGTCCCGGCGGGCGCTGATCGGGCTGGGGGCGCTGGGGGACGGGGAGATCGTGGTGGATCCGAACGCCCCGACGATGATCCGGCTCGCCCAAGCGCACCAGGTGTTGGGAACCCAGCCCGCCACCAGCACCGAGCTGGACGCCCCGCGGCTGATCGCCTCCGGTTGTCAAGCATGCGGGGTGTGCACCCAGATGTGCCCGAGCTCTGCCCTGGAGCTCACGGTTGTGGATTCGGTGGCCAGCCTCACCCAGAACCTCGCCGCCTGCACTGGGGAGAATACTTGTGTTGCCAGCTGCCCCTACGGCGCATTGAGCAGCAGCGGCCAGCTGCAGCTCGCCGACCTGGTCGACGGGGACATACGCGAAATCACTAGATTCCCGGTCTGCCAGTGTCGCCGCTGCGGGGCGGATTTCCCGGCCCGGGAAGGGGAGGACGGCACGGCGAAGACCTTGTGCCCAACGTGCGAGCGCACCACTGCCGACCCGTTTTCCTCCTGGCTGCCTCCCGGCTTCACCCTCGACTAGCGTCCGGGGGCGTTTTCACGGCGCCGCGGCGCCGGGAATTATCGCCGGGCCACGGCGTGAGGGCGTTCGGTGGCGCTAGCGGAACCCGTGAATGCAGCGATGGCCCCGAACCACTTCTGGTTCGGGGCCATCGCTTGTGCCAGACGCCTGGCGTGTCGCTAATGGGGTAGCTGCGCTACTCCTTGATGTTCAGCGCCAGCTTCTCCTCAGGGGTGAGGTCCGCGTACACGCCGGTGTTGTTGCGCTGATCCTCGGTCCAGTTCGGCTCGACGTGACCCGGGGCCTTGTTGCGTGCGGTCACCGTGGTGCGCTCCTTGGCCTTAGGCTCGAACGCGAACCATGCGGTACCGACGAGGATGAAAGCAGCCAGGGCGATCAGCCAGATGTTCTCGACGTTGCCCTCGTGGTTACCAACCAGCATGAACACCAGGAATCCGACGGAAATGAGGCCGGACAGAACGACGGCGCGCTTGCTCAGGGCGCTCCAGCCCCAGCCCGCGGATGGTACATCTTCGGTCGAAATGCCGTTGAAAACTTCAACCTTTGCTTCGTGGTGAGCCACGGAATCCTCCTGACGTCTGATCAGTTAATCACACTCATCTTGCCATAGATTTCACAGAATGTAGGTATCTCCACACGCCATACAGCCCCTACTCGGGTGTAGGAGGCTTCGCGGCCGGCGGGTTAGGATATGGCCATGACTTTCGACAAGACTCGCGTGGTGATTCTCGGGAGTACTGGATCCATCGGTGTCCAGGCCCTCGAGGTGGTTTTCGACAATCCCGAACAGTTCGAGGTGATTGGGATTTCGGCCCACGGCAGTAAGCCCGAGTTGCTCTTGGAGCAGGCCCAGAAGATCGGTCTGCCCGCCGAACGAGTCGCGGTGGCCTCCGACCGAACCGCCGATTTCGTCGAAGCCCAGCTCGGCGGCCACTGCATTCGTGGCCAGGACTCCGCCCGCGACCTGGTGGAGGAGCTCGGCGATCAGTTGGAGAGCACGGACGTGATCCTGAATGCCCTGGTTGGCTCCCAGGGGCTCGAGGCGACGCTGTCCTCCCTGGGTACCCAGGCGCGTCTCGCGTTGGCGAATAAGGAGAGCCTCGTCGCCGGCGGTCAGCTGGTGCTGGACGCCGCCGATGAGGGGCAGCTCGTCCCTGTCGACTCCGAGCACTCTGCGATGGCACAGTGCCTGCGCTCCGGGCGTCGCGACGAGGTGGCCACCCTCGTGCTGACCGCCTCCGGCGGGCCGTTCCGCGGCTGGACCCGTGAGCAACTGGAGCCGGTTACCCCGCTCCAGGCGGCCAGCCACCCCACCTGGTCCATGGGCCAGATGAACACGCTGAACTCCGCAACGATGGTGAACAAGGGCCTGGAGCTGATCGAGGCCTGCCTGCTGTTCGACATGCCTTCCGACCGCGTGGAGGTCACCGTTCACCCGCAGTCGATCGTGCACTCGATGGTGACCTTCCGCGACGGCTCCACCATCGCGCAGGCATCCCCACCGTCCATGAAGCTGCCGATCAGCCTCGCGCTCGGCTGGCCGAACCGCGTGGCCGGGGTGGGGCAGCCGCTCGACTTCACGCAGGCCGCCACCTGGGAGTTCGAGCCACTCGACGACGAGGTATTCCCCGCGGTGGAGCTGGCCCGCGAGGCAGCGAAGGCGGGCGGGGTCATGCCCGCGATCTATAACGCGGCGAACGAGGAAGCTGCGATCGAGTTCCTCAACGCGAATATGGCCTTCCCCCGCATTGTCGACACGGTGGAAGCCGTGATGTCCGCCTCCGGTGCAGCGTCCACCCCGACGTGCCTGGAGGACGTTTTGGAGGCCGAGCGCGAGGCCCGCGCACTGGCACATGAGAGGATGCGCCCGTGGCTTTTGGGCTAGGAGTACTGCTCTTCGCCTTCGGCATCCTGATCAGTATTGCGCTGCACGAGGCGGGACACATGTTCGCCGCCCGCGCCTTCGGCATGCGGGTGCGCCGATACTTCATCGGTTTCGGGCCCACCCTGTGGTCCACCGCGCCGAAGGATAAGGGACGGGGCGCTGCCACCGCGGGAACAGCGGACGTCGACGTCGACGCTGCCAACGTCCCGGCGAATCCGGCCCTGCTAACGGCGGAGACGGAGGTTGCTACCGACCCGACCGGTGGCGTGCCGCACACCGAGTACGGGATCAAGGCGATTCCGCTCGGCGGCTTCTGCGAGATCGCCGGCATGACCCCGCTGGACGAGCTCAGCGAGGAAGAAAAGCCCCACGCGATGTACCGCAAGCCCTGGTGGCAGCGGGTCATCGTGCTCTCCGGCGGCATCGCCGTCAACGTGCTCGTCGCGCTGATCGTGCTCTATTCGGTGGCGAATATCTGGGGCCTGCCCGACCACAAGGCGGATATTCGCACCACCGTGCAGTCCACCCAATGCGCCCCGCCGACCCAGGACGCCGACGGCACCCTCGCAGACTGCACGGGCGACGGCCCAGCAGCCGCTGCGGGCATCACACCGGGCGATACCATCACCGAGGTGGATGGCCAGGAGGTGCCCACCTTCCCGGACTTCACCAAGGCCATTGACCAACTCGTCTCGGAGAACGCGGCTGGCGCCGGGAGCGGTGAGGCACACGCCCAGAGCCGCGAACTCAGCGTGGGCGATACCCTCACCGTGCCGATGCGCGTGCAAAACCCGGATGGTGCCGACGAGGTTAAGCAGGTCGACGTCGACATCGTGGAACGGCGCAACCAGGACGGCTCCACGAGACTCGCCGGTGCGATTGGCATCACGATCAAGCTGCCGGGCAACGTCGAATACAACCCGGCGACCGCGGTGGGAGGGACCCTCTCCTTTACCGGCTATATGGTCTCCGAGACGGCCAAGGGCTTGGTCGCGCTGCCCGCGAAGGTGCCAGGAGTGGTCGCGGCGATCTTCGGGGCCGAGCGCGCGGATGATTCCCCCATGAGCGTGGTGGGTGCTTCCCGCATCGGCGGGGAGCTGGTGCAACACGAGCAGTGGCGTTACTTCCTGATGATGCTGGCCAGCCTGAACCTCTTCCTCGCCGCCTTCAACCTGGTGCCGCTGCCGCCACTCGATGGCGGGCACATCGCGGTGGCCATCTACGAGCGCATTCGTGATGGCCTGCGCCGCCGCCGGGGTAAAGAGCCGGGCCAGCCGGTGGACTACCGCAAGCTGCTGCCACTGACCTACGGTGTCGCGCTGTTGCTGATGGTCTTCGGCGCCATCGTCATCGTCGCGGATGTGATCAACCCCGTGCGGCTTTTCTAATTCGCAACTCTGTCCGCACCACACCGGCGGGGGCGTTGCCCGTTGTCGCCGGGGCGGTATTAGGCTGGGAGGGGCACGCTGCTTGATCCGCAGCACTCTATTTTCTTCGAAAGGGGCTAGAGACCTTCATGTCCGGCATTTCTCTGGGAATCCCAGATGGACCTCCACCCACGCTCGCGCCGCGCCGGAAGACCCGCCAGCTGATGGTCGGCGACGTGGGAGTCGGCAGCGAGCACCCGATCTCGGTGCAGTCGATGACGACCACGAAGACGCACGACGTCAACGCCACGCTGCAGCAGATCGCCCAGCTGACTGCGTCGGGCTGCGACATCGTCCGCGTGGCCTGCCCGAAGCCTCGCGACGCCGAGGCCCTGCCGATCATCGCCAAGAAGTCCCCGATCCCGGTGATCGCTGACATTCACTTCCAGCCGCGTTACATCTTCCAGGCCATCGAGGCCGGCTGTGCTGCGGTGCGTGTGAACCCGGGCAATATCAAGGAGTTCGACGGCCGCGTCAAGGAGGTCGCCCAGGCCGCCGGGGACGCGGGCGTTCCGATCCGCATCGGTGTCAACGGCGGCTCCCTCGATAAGCGCCTGCTCGAAAAGTACGGCAAGGCCACCCCGGAGGCGCTGGTGGAGTCCGCCATCTGGGAGGCCGGCCTGTTCGAGGAGCACGGCTTCGGGGATATCGCGATCTCCGTGAAGCACTCCGACCCGGTCGTGATGGTGGAGGCCTACCGCCAGCTGGCGGCGAAGACGGACTACCCGCTGCACCTCGGCGTGACCGAGGCGGGCCCGGCTTTCCAGGGCACCATCAAGTCCTCCGTGGCCTTCGGCGCGCTGCTCTCCCAGGGCATCGGCGACACGATCCGCGTGTCCCTGTCTGCGGACCCGGTGGAGGAGATTAAGGTCGGCGACCAGATTCTGCAGTCGCTGAACCTGCGCCCCCGCAAGCTGGAGATTGTTTCCTGCCCGTCTTGTGGTCGCGCCCAGGTGGATGTCTACACCCTGGCCGAGGAGGTCACCGCCGGCCTGGAGGGCATGGAGTTCCCGCTGCGCGTGGCTGTCATGGGCTGCGTGGTCAACGGCCCAGGCGAGGCTCGGGACGCCGACCTTGGCGTGGCGTCCGGCAACGGCAAGGGGCAGATCTTCGTCAAGGGTGAGGTCATCAAGACCGTGCCCGAGGACCAGATTGTCGAGACCCTCATCGAGGAGGCGCACCGCATCGCCGAGGAGCAGGGCATGGAGGCCGTGGAAGGGGCTTCCGCCGAGGTGAAGGTCACCCGCTAGGGTTCTTTTCCTTGATGACGACGATCGGCCCCGTCCTGCGTACGCAGGGCGGGGCCGAAGCCTTATCCAGGTTTAGCGGCTCTCGGTGATCTTGCCGTCCACGAGGGTCACCACTCGGTCCAGGGTAGCCAGCTGATCTTGGTCGTGGGAGACATACAGGGTGGCCGCGTTGGACTCCCGAGCCATCTGTCGAATCAGCTCGGTGACCTGGGTCGCCGTGGTCGTATCCAGTGCCGCGGTGGGCTCGTCGACGAGCAGGAGCTGTGGGGAGTTCATGAGCGCGCGGGCGAGGTTGACCCGGGCCTGCTGCCCACCGGAGAGTTCGCCGACCTTGCGCTGCTGCAGGCCACCCAGGCCCACAGCATCCAGCAGCTCGTCGGCACGCTGGGAAGCAGCCTGCTTGGCCTTGCGCTGCAGTGGCCACGGGGAGCCCAAGTGCAGCATCGCCATGAGCTGATCCTTGACCCGCAGGGAGGGCAAGAGATTCGGCTGCTGGAAGACGATGCCGATGTGGCTGCGACGGATGCGCGCAGCCTCGCGGGCGGAGTGCCCGGTGAGCGTCCTCGCCTCGGCGGGCTCGGCCGCCGTCAACACGGCCTCACCGCTCGTTGGCTCCTGGAGGCAGCCAGCCACGGACAGCAGGGTGGACTTACCGGAACCAGACGGGCCGGTGATACCCACCAGCTCGCCGGGGGCGATGTGTAGGGAGACCTCATCCAGAACGCGGCGAGTCTGCGCGCCATCGTTGACCTCCAGGGTGATGGCATCCATCGTGAGCCCGGAACCGGAGCGTGCATTGCGCTTCTGCTGCAGGGCCTGGGTGCTGTGCGAGGTTGCGGTGGTCATGGTTTTCTCCTTGGAAGGCGTTGTCGGGGTGTACGTCGGGGAAGTCAGTGGAGGGGAATCGTGCGCCAGCGGGGTGGTGGCACTATCTCGCCAGAAAGATGCCTAGGCTGCGGCCATTGCCTCGCGTGGGGAGACCTTCAACACGGGGTGCAGCGAGAGCGCGGAACCTGCCAGGCCTGCGAGCAGCAGGATGCCGGCGGGCTGGAGCATCGTGGACGCGGTGAGGTCGATCGGCAGGGGGTCGGCCAGGGCGATGCCGACACCGCCAGTGACCGCGAGCCCGCCCAGGATGCCCACGGCGAGGACGACCACGGCCTGGCCCAGCGAGTCAGTGATCAACACCCGACGGGAGGCGCCCAAAGCCGAGGAGATCGCCACGCCCCGCAGGCGCTGGATCGTCCACACCATGAAGAAGGCGCCAAGCACGAGGGCGGAAATCACGTACAGCAGATTGATCATGAGGTTCAGCGAGAGCTGCTCACCGGTATAGGAGGCCGAGGCATTCCACCGGTCATCGCCGCTCAGCGCCACCGTTCCCTCGGGTGCCCCGCCCGCGGAATCGATCGCCTCGGCGTCCACGACGGCTGCCAGGGAATTGGTGCGCAGGCTCCCAGCATCGGCGTCAGACACGAAGATCACCGGCTGGTGGTCGAAGTAGAGGTCCCGGTCGGGGCGCTCGACCTGGAAATCGCTGCCGCCCAGCGTGATGGTGCCGGGCGTTCCGGAGGTCGCGGCGAGGGCGTCGTCCTCAAACTCGGATGGAACCTGCGCAACACCGTGCGGGATATCAGGGGAGCTGAACACGGACACAGGGGTGGAGTCCACGCGCTCCCGGGCGACGACGAGCAGGGAGGCGCCGTAGTCTTCGCGCAGCGTGTCGATCTGGGACTCGCTGAGGCGGGAGGAGGATAGCGACGCGGTGCCGGAGTCCTCGAGCACCAGCACCTGATCGTCGCTCAGACGGTCCTGGAGCGCGGACACCGACTGATACTTCAAACCTGCGGCGAGGGAAGCCAGGAAGGTCACCATCACGGTGATCATGGCAACCGTCAGGGTGATCAGCGCAGTGCGGCTGGGGGCGGAACGGAGCTCTTTAAGACCTTGGAACATACTTCTATGCTCGCCGGGCGGGGAGAGGAAAACATCGGCTGTGGGGGTGGACTTTGACTCATACGAAAGGATGAGTCACCCCAAAGCCCCAGGCCATGGGGGTTAGGGTGGAGGCGTGAAGGAAGACCCACGCACCCACCCAGTCAGCTCGCAGCCTGCGACCCTCGACAAGCTCTCCCACGGCTTGTGGTTGGGCCTGCAGGTGTTGATGATCGGCCTGCTCATTCTCGTGGCCTGGCGGGCCACCCACCCGATGACCTGGGTCGGGCTGGGGGTGTTCTGGGTGATCTACTGCAGCCAACGACTCGTCACCCGCTGGGTGGGCGCGCCCACCTGGTTCGCCCTGCTGGTGGGGGCGTGGGCGGTGATGTCCGTCGGGCAGCTGGAGGGCGCATTCGTGGTCTTCCCGATGTTCTTCCTCGCCGTGTACGTGTTTAGCCCGAGGATCTCCGCGGCGGTGGTCGCCGCGCTCACGCTCGGGGTCGTGACGATGCTGGTGGGCCACATCGGCTGGAACATCGGCGCGGTGACCGGACCGACCATTGGGGCCGCGGTCGCCTGGACCCTGGGGGTCGGTTTCCAGCTGCTGCACCGGGAGGCCACCGCCAAGGCACGCGCCCTCGATGCCCTGGTCGCGGCCCGCGAAGAGGCCCTAGCCAGCTCCCGCAAGGCGGGTGAGGCCGATGAGCGGATGCGGCTGGCCGGCGACATCCACGACACCGTGGCCCAGGGGCTATCCAGTATCCACATGCTGCTCACCGCCGTGGAGTCCCAGCTGGAGGGAGCCAGCCCGGCTGGGGTAGGCGAGACAGGGGTAAGCGTGGCCGGGGGAACGCCCGATAGCGGTGGAAAGCGGCCCGCCGCCCAGCACCCCGCAGAACAGCCGGAGATCGAGGCGGTGCACCAACGGATGCTTACCCAGGTGCGGCTAGCTAAAACCACCGCCTCCGAGAACCTCGCCGAGACCCGCCGCATCATTGCCGCCCTGCAGCCCGCCCCACTAGAGGGGGCAGCGCTGCCCGTGGCCCTGGCACGGCTAGCCAGCTCCACCCCGCTCGGGGAGAAGCTGAGCTTCGAGACGGACGGCGCGCCCCGCCCGTTGCCCGACGAGGTGGAGGAAGGGCTGCTGCGGTGCGCCCAGTCACTCGTATCCAACGTGGTTCGCCACGCTAGGGCCGACCGCGCCAAACTCTCGCTGACCTTCCACCCGGGGGACGTCATCCTCGACGTCGTCGACAATGGCGCGGGCTTTGACCCCAGTGACGCCATCGACCGCGGAGCTACCGGCGGCAGCCTCGGCCTCTCAGGCGTCTACCGTCGCGTCCAGGCCCTCGGCGGCGAGATGACCATCGAGTCCGCCCCCGGGGAGGGAACCGGCATCTCGATCACGGTGCCCACGACCGGATACGATCGGGTCGATGGCGCCGGGTCGCACCCGCGCCGGGAAGGTGAGACACTGTGAACCACGCAGCACAGACCCCAGCTCGGGGAGCCCAGGGTGGGCTGAACATCATGATCGTGGATGACCACCCCGTCGTCCGCGTGGGGCTGCAGGCACTCATCGAAACCGCCGAGGACGCTGCGGGCATCGACGTCGTCGCCTCGATCGCCGACCCGGACGAGGCCGTGGTTCAGGTCCGGGAACTCCAGGGGACCGAGCAGGAGATCGACGTGGTGCTCATGGATCTGCGTTTCGGGGAGGGGCCGGCTGGCGCCGAGCTTGCGGGTGGGGTGCGCGCCACCCAGGCGATCCGCGCGATTCCCGACGGCCCCCAGGTCCTCGTGGTCACGAACTACTCCACCGACCAGGACGTCGTCGGTGCGGTGTCCGCTGGTGCGGTCGGTTACCTGCTCAAGGATGCCCCGCCGTCCGAGGTGTTGGACGGGATTCGACGTGCCGCCCGTGGCGAATCCGTCATGGCCCCGGAGATCATGGGAAAACTCATGGGCCAGATGACGAACCCGACCGAAGCGCTGACCCCACGGGAACTCGAGGTGCTGGCCCTGGTCGGCGAGGGAAAATCCAACCGAGACATTGCCCGTCAGCTCGTCCTCACCGAGGCCACCGTGAAGAGCCACCTCTCGCACGTTTTCCGCAAGCTGGGTGCCAATAACCGCACCTCGGCGGTGGCTGTGGCCCGCCAGCGGGGGATCATCGCCTAGCAAGGCCCAGCGAGGATCATCGCCTAGCGGCCCCGTGGGCACCACTCCACGCTTAAGCAGGGTGAAAATTCGGCTGTGTCATGCCGATGAACAGCGCAAATGCGGTGCTAACGTACACGGTTATGAGTCGGATTTTCCTCGCCTTCCTGTGCGCCCTGGGGGTCACCGTGGCCGCCACTGGGTGCACCCCGCGCCCGGATGTGGCGGATGACGCCGCGGCGGAGTTCCTGGAACGGCTGGCCGAACGCAATGAGCCGGAGACCATCACGGACAAGTCGGATACCGCGGCCAAGGAGATCGACAACACCTGGACCAAGCTGCAGGCCGAGGGGCTCGACGCGCAGCTCAAGGACGTGCGCACCCAGGACAACGTCGCGACCGCCAGCTACCGCATGGATTGGCAGCTGCCGGGTGAGCGCCGTTTCGCCTACGACTCCCAGATGACGCTCACCAAGTCCAAGGGGGACTGGGTGGTCCGCTGGCAGCCCACGGTTCTGCACCCGCGCCTGGGGGCTAATCAGCACCTGGAGCTGCGCACCGTGGCGGCCGAGACCGCGAGCGTGGTCGGCTCCGACGGTGCCGTGTTGATGAAGCCGGGGAAGAAGTGGCGCATTTTCCTCAACGCGGACAAGGCCGGCGATGCCCGGGCAGCCGCCGAGCGCATCGCAGCTGAGGTTAGCGCCCTGGGTGGGGAGAACGCGCCGGCCATCGACGCGGAGAAGGTCGCGGCGGAGGCCAAGAAGGTCGACGGCGACTATTCGGTCGCCATGGTGGAGGACAAGCTGGGGCAGCGGCTGCGTGGTGCGCTGCGGGACGTGCCGGGGGTCCGCCTCAACGATGAATCCGCGCTGGTCCGCCCGGACCCAAACTTCGCGCCGGACATCTTGAGCCGCGTGAATACGGTCGTCGAAGACGAGTTGCAGGGCACCGACGGGTGGAAGGTCATCGTCTCCACCGCCGAGGGCAACGAGGTCACGGAGCTGGAGAAGCACGAGGCGAAGGAAGCCCCGTCGGTGCAGGTCAGCCTCTCCAAGAAGGTGCAGGACGCCGCCCAGCGAGCCGTAGACACCCGAGCGGATAGCCAGACGATGATGGTCGTCATGCGGCCGTCGACGGGCGAGGTGCTCGCGGTAGCACAGACAGCGAAGGCCGATGAGCACGGCGACCTCGCGCTGCAGGGCCAGTACCCGCCGGGCTCGACGTTCAAGATCATCACCGCCTACGCCGGCCTGGAGAAGCAGAACCTCACGCCTGATTCGATCGTGGGCTGCCCCGGCACCCAGGACATCGGCGGGCGCATCGTAACGAACTACAACGGCTCGGGGTTCGGCGACGGGCCGCTTCGCCAGGCCTTCGCCCGCTCCTGCAACACGACGTTTGCGGACATCTCCACCAAGCTCAAGCCCGGCGAGTTGAAGGCCACGAGCGCGCAGTTCGGCCTGGGCGTGGACTTCAAGATTCCGGGTCTGGATACCTTCACCGGATCGGTTCCCACCGGCGAGGTCATGCTGGACCGCACCGAGGCCGGCTACGGCCAGGGCCACGACCTGGTCAGCCCCTTCGGCATGGCGCTGGTCTCGGCCACCGCGGCGGCGGGGAAGATGCCGACCCCGTACCTCATTACCTCTCACAAGCCGAAGCCGGGCACCCAGCCGAAGGGCGCCGATAAGGGCAAGAAATCCCCGGCAGCACCCCCGGCGCTCGACAAGAAGAGGGTCGCCGAACTGCAGGCCATGATGCAGGACGTGGTGACCAACGGCACCGCGGCCGGGCTCGACCGTTACGGCGACGTCCGCGGCAAGACCGGTGAGGCGGAGATCAACGACGGCTCGCACGCCTGGTTCACCGGCTACCGCGGCGACCTCGCCTTCGCGACCCTCATCGTCCGCGGCGGCGGCAGTGAGCACGCCACCGCGGTGACCGGGGAGTTCTTCAAGCACCTGGACGCCCCAGCGGCCCCGCGCGAGGACCAGCTGACCCCGGCCGCTGAGGGCTAAGGAACTGTGCCGCTGCCCGGGGAGTACCATCGGGCACTATGACGAGAGCACCACTTTCCCCAGGTAAGCCAACCCCGATCCGCACCGTGCCCGCCCACATCGAGCGGCCGGAATACGCGTGGAAGGCCGAGGTCCAGGAAAACATCGGCGAGGCCTGGATCCAGGATCCAGAGACCATCGAGAAGATGCGCGAAGCCTCCCGCATCGCCGCTGACGCGCTCCAGGAGGCCGGCAAGGCCGTCCGCCCGGGCGTGACCACCGACGAGGTCGACCGCGTGGCACACGAGTACATGTGCGACCACGGCGCCTACCCCTCCACCCTGGGATACCGGGACTTCCCGAAGTCCACCTGCGTGAGCCTCAACGAGATCATCTGCCACGGCATCCCCGATACGACGGTGATCGAGGACGGGGACATCGTCAACATCGAC
Source organism: Corynebacterium sp. MSK039 (assembly GCF_030232315.1). Classification (NCBI taxonomy): domain Bacteria; kingdom Bacillati; phylum Actinomycetota; class Actinomycetes; order Mycobacteriales; family Corynebacteriaceae; genus Corynebacterium; species Corynebacterium sp. MSK039. Next base: position 294,469 of record NZ_JASPJL010000001.1, on the reverse strand, counting down.
GTCACCGCCTACAAGAACGGCGTGCACGGGGACACGAACGCGACCTTCCTCGCCGGGGACGTCAGCGAAGAGCACCGCCTCCTCGTCGAGCGCACCGAGGCCGCTATGTGGCGCGGCATCAAGGCCGTCAAGCCCGGCCGTGAGATCAACGTCATTGGCCGCGTGATCGAGTCCTACGCTAAGCGCTTCGGCTACAACGTGGTCCGCGATTTCACCGGCCACGGCGTGGGCCCCACCTTCCACAATGGCCTGATCGTCCTGCACTACGACAACCCGAGCAACCAGACGCTGCTGGAGCCGGGCATGACCCTGACCATCGAGCCGATGATCAACCTGGGTGGGCTGGACTACGAGATCTGGGATGACGACTGGACCGTCCAGACCAGCGACCGGCAGTGGACCGCCCAGTTCGAGCACACCCTCGTCGTCACCGAGGAGGGCTACGAGGTCCTCACCCTGCCGAGCGAGGAGTAACTCACACACCAGCCCCCCGGGGCCTCCAGCCCCAGGTTCCCGGACTAGCTCGGCGTGACAGCAGCGCGAGGCAGGGGCGAGAGCCGGGGTTAGGGGGCTAGTCGAATTCCAGGCCGAGCAGGGCATTTTCCACCAGCTCGGTCAGCGCAGGGTGCGGCCAGTACTGCTCGGTGGCGAAGCGGCGGGCATCGATGCCGAAGGCCATCGCAGTGACGACACTCTGAATCAGCGTGCTAGCCTCCGGCCCCATGATGTGCGCGCCCAGGATTTCGCCAGTCTTGCGGTCGGCGATCACCTTGCAGAAGCCGGTGGTGTCCTCCATCGCCCAGCCGTAGGCCACATCCGCGTAGCGCTGCACCTTCACCGTCAGCTCCCGGCCCGTGTCCTTGGCTTCCTCCTCGGTCATCCCCACCACCGCGATCTGCGGGTGGGTGAACACGCCACTGGGGACGGCGTGGTAGTCGTTGGCGCGCAGGTCCTCGGGGTGGGCGAGGTTGTGTTGGATGACCTTCGCCTCCTGGTTCGCGACGTGCTTGAGATCGAAGTCGTTGGAGGCATCGCCCAGCGCCCATACCCCCTCGGCCGTGGTGCGGCCGAATTCGTCGACCTTGATCTTCCCATTCTCCTTCTTTTCGACGCCAGCGGCCTCGAGTGCCAGCGTGTCCGCGTTGCTGATGCGCCCCTGGGCGGCGAGGATCTCGTCGGCGAGAAGCACCGTGCCGTCGTCGAGGGTGAGCTCCACCTGCCCGTTGTCGGTCTCGCGCGCCGAGCGCGGTTCCACCCCGAGGTGGGTATCCCACTGCTCGCGGGCCTGCTTAGTGAAAGCCTCGGAGATCTCGGCGTCCAGCTTGCGCAGGAGACGCTCGCTGCGGTTGACGACCGTGACCTTGGTGCCCAGGGCGTCGAAAATCGCGGCGAACTCGACCGCGACGATGCCACCGCCCAGGATGATCAGCGACTCGGGCTGGGTATCCAGGCGCATGATGTCCTCGTTGGTGCGGTAGCGCACGCCGGAGTCGGCGAGGACGGGGTGAATCCACGGGCGGGTGCCGGTGGCCAGCACCACGTCCTTGCCCCGGATGACGGGCGCGTCGGAGCCGTCGCCGATCTGCAGCGTCCGGGGCGCGACGAAGGACGCCGCTTCCCCGTGGAAGAGGGTGATATTCGGGGTCTCGTCCCCGGCGCGGTAGGCCGCACCGCCCTCGGCGATGGGATCGATGCGGTCACCGAAGACGCGTTGCTGGATGCCCTTCCAGTCCACGTGCTCCAGCGAGCCAGTCAGACTGAGCTTGTCGGCGACGCGGAAGGAGCGCGCCACATCCGCGGTGTGGACGAACATCTTCGTCGGGATGCAGCCGACGTTGATGCAGGTGCCACCGAAGACACCCTTTTCGACGATGGCGATGGTCTTCTCATCGTTGATCGGAGCCGGGATCGTGTTCCCCGACCCGGTGCCAACGATGATGATGTCGAAGTCCTGGATCTCTCCCGGTGCGGTGTTCTGCTCGGCATTCATGTTCTTCATGCCTGCCAGCCTAGGCGCGAAAAACAGGCGGCGGCCACGAGGCCGGTTTGTGGCCAGCTAGTTGCCGGCGATGCCCTGGGCTGCCAGCCAGTCTGCAGTCGCATTCAGGGCGCGACGGCGCACCGCGGGGCGGGAAAGGAAGACATCGTGGGTGGCGTCTGCGATGACCTCGATGTGTGCATGAGGGGAGACCTTCGGCGCGGTCTGCCACATCTGCTCCGGCTTGAGGATCGGGTCATTGACGTAGGTCGCGTCCGTGAGCCCGCGCCCGAAGTAGTGGCCGTCGCTGGTGAGCACCAGGGTCGGCAGGCCGGTGTCACAATGGCCCGCCTGGAGGTCGGCGATCTGGCGGACCACACCGGCCATCCAGCTGACGTACTTCTTGCGGGGCTCAATGGGCTTGAGCTCAAGGTCGTAGTCCCATTCGCCCGCGTAATCGGCGTGAAGTGAGTGCCCATAGGAAGGGTTGATGCCCTCCGGCAGGGGCATGTGCGGGGCGACCTTGGCGAGCTGCGGGAAGACCCGCTTGATCACGAAGCCCACGAGGCCGTCGAACTGGATGCCATACCAGGGGGAGTTGCCGACAACGGCGCCGAGCATGCCGTGCAGCCCGGCCTCCGCGCTGGAAGGATCGCGCTGAGTAGCAGCGTTGAGCCGGCCGGCCCAGGTGGTGACGTCCAGCCCGCCGGTGGAGTGACCCACCGCAACGACGGTCGGGTGGGCAGTACCGATGAGCCCCAGCGCGATGGAGAGGTCCTCGTCATAGATGGCCTGGCTGGTTACGTGGTGCCAGGTCTGGCCTTCCCGCCACGCTCTGCCGCACTTGCGCATGTCGATGGCGTAGACCGCGTAGCCGGCCTCGTGGAAGAAGCGGGCCACGTGGTCCTGGAAGAAGTAATCCGTCATTCCGTGGACGAAAAGTAGGGCGGGACGCGCGTAGAAATTACGGGTCGGGTCGGAGACCGCAGTGGCGGCTGTCGACCCGCTAGCCTCGGCGGGGAAGTAGCGGACGAGGGCGAAACGCACCGGGGTCTCGCCGTCAGGATCGTCGCCCATCTCGACGTAGTGGACCCCGAAATCCGGGCCCAGAAGGTCCGGCCCGAAGGTCAGTTCTGCGACGCTGGCGCCTCGCGGATCGGTGAGGACATCGTCCAGCTGCCGGGAAGACGTGTTGCCACCGTGGGCCGGGGCGTTATTCATAGCTGTGGAATCATTCATCGGGATCGATCATATTCAACTTTTTCAGGGGTATAAGGGCAGGCCTGAATATGGATCGAAAAGGCACAGGCGTATGGTTGAAGAAGCGTGACAAAGCTTTCTTCCGTGAAGGATTGAGGAAACCGTGGCAACGAACAGTTCTCAAAACGATACCGTCGACGTCCTGCTGGTTGGCGCCGGCGTCATCTCCACCACCCTGTCTGTGATGCTGAAGCAGCTCCAGCCGGAATGGAGCCAGCTGATTCTCGAGCGCCTGGACACCCCGGCCGCCGAGTCTTCTGACCCGTGGAACAACGCAGGCACCGGCCACTCCGCGCTGTGCGAGCTGAACTACACGCCGGAGGTCAACGGCAAGATCGACGTCTCCAAGGCCGTCGGTGTCAACGAGAAGTTCCAGGTCTCCCGCCAGTTCTGGTCCCACCTCGTGGAGAACGACATCCTGGGCGAGCCGTCTGAGTGGATCAACCGGGTTCCTCACGTCTCCTTCGCTCAGGGCATGGATCAGGTGGACTACCTGAAGGCCCGCTACGAGGCCCTGAAGGATAACCCGCTGTTCCCGAACATGAAGTTCTCGGACTCGGAGACGAAGTTCCGTGAGTTCCTGCCGCTGATGGCGGAGGGCCGCGACTTCAACACCCCGACCGCGATTTCCTGGTTCGAGGAGGGCACCGACATCAACTACGGTGCGCTGACCCGCCAGTACGTCGACGCCCTGACCGCTGAGGGCGTCGAGGTGCGTTACGGCAGCGAGGTCGTCAACCTCAAGCGCGACGGCGCGAAGTGGAAGGTCTCCGTCAAGAACCGCCACACCGGCGACACCTCCGTCGTCACCGCCAACTTCGTCTTCATCGGCGCCGGCGGCATGGCACTGCCGCTGCTGCAGAAGGCCGGCATCCCGGAGATCAAGGGCTACGGTGGCTTCCCGGTCTCCGGCCAGTGGCTGCGCTGCACCAACGAGGAGCTCATCGAGAAGCACGCCGCGAAGGTCTACGGTAAGGCCTCCGTCGGCGCCCCGCCGATGTCCGTGCCACACCTCGACACCCGCGTGATCGACGGCAAGAAGGGCCTGCTCTTCGGCCCATACGCCGGCTGGACCCCGAAGTTCCTGAAGTCCGGTTCCTTCCTGGACCTGTTCAAGTCCCTGCGTCCGGGCAATCTGCCGTCCATGATCGGTGTTGGCCTGCAGGAGTTCGGCCTGACCAAGTACCTGGTCGAGGAGCTGCTGAAGGACCAGACCGCGAAGATGGAGTCCCTGCGCGAGTACATGCCGGAGGCTAAGGATGAGGACTGGGAGCTGGTCATCGCTGGCCAGCGTGTCCAGGTCATCAAGCCGATCGGCGCCCCGAAGTTCGGTTCCCTGGAGTTCGGTACGACCCTGATCAACTCCAACGACGGCAGCATCGCCGGCCTGATGGGTGCCTCCCCGGGCGCTTCCATCGCCCCGGCTGCCATGCTCGAGGTGCTGGAGCGCTGCTTCGGCGGCCACATGGCTGAGTGGGCTCCGAAGCTGCGCGAGATGATCCCGTCCTACGGCCAGCGCCTGGTGAAGAACGAGGCCCTGTTCCAGGAGCAGTGGGACCGCTCCCAGAAGGCGCTGAAGCTGGCTAAGTAGCTTCCGCTGCCCGCAGGCCGCCCGCCCGAGAGGATTGCCCTCGGGGCGGGCGGTTTTTCGCTGTTGGTGGGGGCTTGAGAATCTAGACCGCTCGGTCTACTATGCTGTGCTTATGAGTATTTCCCTGCGCAACGTCCACGTCCTTGTCCCGGCCGGCAGCCCCGACGCCGAGCTCGTCGCCCAGCGCTGCCGTGACGCAGGAGCCATCGTCACCACCAGCCCTGCCGGGGCGGCGTCGGAGATTGACTGGGCTGCCACCGCCCTCGTCGTGCTCCCGGGCCAGACCCCGGGTGCCACGGAACTGATCGCAGCAGCTGAGCAGCACGGCGTGCCGGTCAATAACCTTGGGGGCGGAACCGAGGAAGCGCAGAATGCGGGGGACAGGGGCGGGGAATGCCCTGGCGCGGGGACCGTGACGCTGGTGGGCGGTGGCCCCGGTGGCGAGGGGTTGATCACCGTCGCAGGGAAGCGAGCCATCGAGGGAGCCGACATCATCTTCGCCGACCACCTGGGTCCCTTTAGTCTCGCCGAGGAGGCAGCCGAGCGCGGGGTGGAACTCGTGGACGTGTCCAAGATCCCCTATGGCAAGCAGGTAGCCCAGGAGAAAACCAACGAGATGCTCATCGAGGCTGCTCAACAGGGCAAGAAGGTGGTGCGCTTGAAGGGAGGGGATCCCTTCATCTTCGGCCGGGGACTAGAAGAAGCCGAAGCATGTGCGGCCGCCGGGGTGCCGGTATCCGTCATCCCCGGGGTGACGAGCGCGACCTCCGCGCCAGCGCTGGCCGGCGTATCTCTGACCCACCGCGGCTGGGTTCACGACATCACGATCGTCTCCGGGCACGTGCCCCCGGGCCACGAGAAGTCGCTCGTGAACTGGGAGGCGCTGGCTGGGCTGACCGGCACGTTGGTGCTGATCATGGCCGTGAAGAACGCAGGGGCAATCGCGGCTGAGCTCATCGCCAAGGGACGCGCTCGCGAGCAGGCGGTGACGATCATCGAGTCGGCCTCCATCGACGGCGAGCGGATCACGGAAACCACTCTCGGGACCCTTGGGGAAACGATCGACGCGGCAGGAATCAAGCCACCGGCGATCATTGTGGTCGGCCGGGTCAGCGAGCGCCGGATCAAGGGCTTGGCGGCGGCGTTCTAACAGAGATAAGAGGGGAGGGGCTTTTAAGCCTATTCGGCCGGAACGATGAGCGTGACCTCGCCGGGGTTACGCACCTCTGTGCGGAAATTCGCCTCGACGAACGCCTCCACGTCACCGATGCGGTGGGCGAAAGCCTCCGCCAGCTCGCCGGTTCCCTGCGGGTCAGCGGGCAGGTGTCCACCGGCCAACGCCAGCTCCCGGGCAACTAGCCCCTTGTAGTGCTTGTTGAAGTGGCTGACGACCTTGCGGCTGCCGTCCGGGTACTCGGATTCCACTCGCAAGCTCACCGCACCCGGAATTTTCCCGAGGTCCCGGTAACCACCGGAGCGCAGGTCAATGATCCCGCCGCCAGCGCCATCCGTGTCGGCGGCGCGATCCTCCCGCCACCGGGCGAGCTCCTCGCCGATGCGGTTGCCCTCGGCCGGCTTCGTCCACTGGGAGCGCAGGGTGCGGGGCTGACCGTCCACGAGCACCTTGGAGCCGGCGGAGAGTCGATAGCGGGGGATCAAGTCGTCGGCGGCGATCACCCCGAAGAGCGCGGAGCCGATCGCCAGCCTTGCACGCGCGTCCGCGGGGAGGGGCAGGCCGGTGCGTTGCCCCGTTGGGTCGAGGGCATCGTAGGCCACCCCGGTGTATCGCTCCACCGCAGGAAGCAGCTCGGAGGAAGCGACGGCGGCGTTGGACTCGTGCTCAGCGTGCTGGGTAGCACGGATCCCGATCATCTTGTCTAAGGAGCGAATCCGCTCTTCTGCGGCTTCTGCAGAACCCGAGTCCTTCGACAGCGCTTCTTGGGCCGCAAGGAAACTGCAGCCCATCTCCTCAAGGGTGCTGAGCAGGTGTTTTCTGGTTGGCGCTAACCCGGGAAAGGCCAGCTGATCCACGGCGACCGGGCCGGGCTGGCCGCCCACTGTTTTGCTTTCCGAAGGAGGCAGGATGATGAGCATGAAAACATGCTAGCCGGTGGCGTGCCACGCAGGGTCGGGGCTGTAGGCTAAGCATCATGATTACCCGCATGTCCTCCCTCTTCCTGCACACGCTGCGTGACGACCCAGCTGATGCAGAACTCGCCAGTCACAAGCTGCTTGTCCGAGCTGGCTATATCCGCCGCGTTGCACCGGGTGTGTACTCCTGGCTCCCCATTGGTCTGCGCGTCCTGCGCAAGGTCGAAAACGTTGTTCGGCGCGAAATGGACGCCATCGGCGGTCAGGAGCTGATGTTCCCCGCGCTGCTGCCGAAGGAGCCCTACGAGGTCACCGGGCGCTGGGACGAATACGGTCCCGAGCTCTTCCGCCTCAAGGACCGCAAGGAGGCGGACTACCTACTCGGTCCCACCCACGAGGAGCTGTTCACCTGGCTCGTCAAGGGGGAGCTGAACTCCTATAAGGATTTCCCGAAGGTCCTCTACCAAATCCAGACCAAGTACCGCGATGAGGCTCGCCCGCGTGCTGGCATCCTGCGCGGCCGCGAGTTCGTCATGAAGGACTCCTACTCCTTCAACATGACCGACGAGGGGCTGGACGAGTCCTACCAGCTGCACCGTAAGGCCTACCAGCGGATCTTCGACGCCCTCGGCATCGAGTACGTCATTTGCTATGCGACCTCTGGAGCGATGGGTGGTTCGGCCTCCGAGGAATTCCTGGCGGTGGCTGCGGACGGCGAGGATACCTTCGTTCGCTCCACGGAGTCCGACTACGCCGCCAACGTGGAAGCTGTCGTCTCCATTCCGCCGGCTGAGGAGTCGGTCGAGGATAAGCCGGAGGCAGTAAGCCACGAGAGCCCTGGAGCCGACACCATCGAGACCCTCGTGGAGTGGGCCAACGAGGCGGGCTTGACTGTCGACGGGGCTCCGGTGACGGCGAAGGACACCCTCAAGTGCATCGTGTGCAAGGTCACCCGCCCAGGCGAGGATGAGGACGGTAACCCGTACGCCCCTGAGCTCACCGGAGTGCTCGTGCCGGGCGACCGCGAGGTCGACATGAAGCGTCTCGAAGCCTCCCTGGAGCCGGCCGTCGTCGAACTGGCTGACGATGAGGACTTCAAGAAGTACCCCTTCCTCGTCAAGGGCTTCGTTGGCCCCCGCACGTTCGCGGATAACGACCTGCGCGTGCTCGCCGATCCCCGTGTGGTCAAGGGCACCGCCTGGATCACCGGCGCGGATGAGAAGGATCGTCACTACTCCAACCTCGTCGCGGGCCGCGACTTCACCCCGGATGGTTATGTTGAGGCCGCCGAGGTTCGGGAGGGCGACCCTTCCCCGGATGGCAAGGGCGTGCTCACCCTGTCCCGTGGCATCGAGATCGGCCACATCTTCCAGTTGGGCCGGAAGTACACCGAGGCCTTCGACGTTCAGATCCTGGACGAGAACGGCCGCCGAACCGTCCCGACGATGGGTTCCTACGGCATCGGCGTCTCCCGACTGCTGGCCGTGGTGGCCGAGCAGATGCACGACGAGAAGGGCCTGCGCTGGCCGCGCAGCATCGCCCCCTACGACGTCCACGTGGTCATCGCCAACAAGGACGAAGCCGCGGGCGAGGCTGCCCGCGAGCTCGCCGAGGCGCTGTCGGACGCGGGCCTGGAGGTGCTCTTCGACGATCGCCCGAAGGTCTCCCCGGGCGTGAAGTTCAAGGACTCCGAGCTGCTGGGAATGCCGCAGGTCGTGGTCGTTGGGCGCGGCTTCGCCGAGGGCAAGGTCGAGCTGCGAGATCGTCTGAACGACGAGCGTTCCGAGATCGACTACGCGGACGCCGTCGACGTCATCACGAAGGCAGCCCGGGCCTAAGAACCTGCCCCACGCCAGCGGGGTAGGCGTGGGGCAACCGGTGGGGGTGAGCTCAGTGGATTACGCAGAGAGATAAGGGGGCGTTGCTAGTCCCCACCTCGCAGGACCACTGCTTCGGGCCCAAGCCCCTGGGCCAACTCCAGCTGGCCCTGGGCACGGCTCAGTGCTGCGCACGCCTGAGCCAGTGCCACCCGCAGCGGCCCGGTCTCGGCGCGGCCAGCGAGCAAGCGTAGCTGGGAAAGCGGGGCGGCGAGTGCGGCGTGCAGGAAAGCGGGGGCCTCCTTGGCACTCGCGGGGGCCTTGGTGGCCTTCGATACGCCGAAGCCAGCAGGGGGCTCATAAGCGCCTTCTGCGTCCTCGGGCTTCTCGGCGCTGTCGTCTGCGGCGGGTGTGATCATCGCGGTAACGACGTCGCGGGCCAGTCGGGCACCATCTCCGGCGGCTGCCAGTTGCTTGCGTGCGGAGCCGTCGTCGGCCGCCAGCGCGACCCCGGCGGCCTGGATCGCCCCGTAGACGGAGTCCAGGGCGTCCTTCAGATCCTCACCGAGCGCCTTCGTGTTCCCGCGGCCCACGACCTCAGGATCCTCGAGCAGCTCGGCGATATCCTCGCGCTGCGGCGCACCGGCGACGGGCGCGGTCGCGCCGTAGAGGCCGACCAGCAGCTGAGTCTGGAACTCTTGCCGGGTCACGGTGCGGCCTTGAGAGTCCTTCTCGTGGGCATCCGCGTTGGGCAACTCCGGGCTTTCGATGGCGCCCAGCAGCTCGCGCTGGATTCCGGCGAAGAGCTGTTTGCGCTCAGCGGCAGAATCGCTGCCCTTGTTGTCGCCGCCGCTCCGGGGCTTTTCGGTGGTGGGTGACGTGTTGCTGGAGGTGGGGGAGTCGTCGCTGCCACCACCGTCTGCGGCCTCGAAACTGCACTGTGGGTCCCGCTGGCCTTCATCGTCGGTGCCGCACTGGCGCAGGAATTCCTTTTCGAGAACCCCGATCTGGCGGCGGATGAATTCCTCTTCCTCAGCGTCGGCCCGATTCAGAGTCGAACGCATCACTGCTGCGATGGAACGCAGCTGATCATTGGGCTCGAAGCCGCCGCGCACGCGGTTGAGCGCCTCCGAGGCCTCGTCGATGCCACAGGCCGAGAGCAGGCCTGTTGCGAGAGCCACCCCCAGCCCCGCGACCCCCGCTTTGAGCACGCCACGCCGAGTGAGGGCTGGGGTGGCGCGAGAGCGCTCGGGGAGGTGGAGGCGTTGATTCTGAGGAGAGTCCGGATTCACAGCCACTATGGTGCCACACATTCCGCTGGGCACCGTACTGGCGGGTAGGGTGCAAGGCATGGCAACCCCTCTTGATGAAAAGCTCCGCGCACTGGCCGCCGACGAGGCGATGAAGTGTGGCCTTGATGTGGAAAAATTAACCTTTACCCGGGCCGGGGCGAAGTCCAGCGTGAAGATCGCTGTGGACGCTGACGACCGGCCGGATCTTGACCTGCTCGAGGAAGCTTCCCAGCTGATTGGCGCTGCGTTCGATGCAGCTGAGGCGGCACAGGAGATTGACCTCGGGCCGAGCTACACCCTCGAAGTGACGACCCCAGGTCTGGACTTCCCGCTGCGCGACGCCCGCCACTTCCAGCGCAACCTTGGCCGACTCGCCAACCTTGCGGGAGGGGGCAAGGGGCGTATCGCGGGAGTCGAGAATGACGAGGTCGCGATCCTGCCCGTGGCGAAGAAGAAGGCAGGGAAGAAGTCCCAGGGTAAGAAGGCGGGGAAGCAGACCCCACAGGCTCCGGTGCGGATTTACCCGCTCGCCGAGCTTGCCGGGTCGACCATCGAGGTTGAATTCTCACCCGCGCCAGCAGCCGAGCAGGAATTACTCGGATTGACCATGGCCGAGTACCATGAGCTCGCAAAGAGTGACGAAGCCTAAGCGACAAGAAGTCGATGAGGAGTACAAGTGAATATTGATCTTGCTACGCTGCGCGCCATCGAGCGGCAGGAGGGCGTGCCGGTCGACGAGCTGATCCACGCCATCGCCAACGGCCTCAAGGAGGCCTACCGCAACCAGAGCGCCTTCACCGGCGAGGTGGACGTCCAGATTGACCCCACCTCTGGTGCAGTGGCGATCTACCAGGTGGAGCGCGACGAGGAGGGCAACGTCACCGGCCGGTTGGACGAGACCCCGGAGAACTTCGACCGCACCACGGCGCTGGCGATGCGCGAGGCGATCCGCCGCCGGATCGGGGGAGCTCGAGTCCAGCAGCGCTACGACGAATATTCGTCGATCCGCCACACCATCGTCTCTGGCGTGGTCACCCGCGACGCACGCGCAAACGAGCGCGGCATCACCGTGGTCCACATCGGTACCGAGGCGGACGGCATCGACGGCCAGATCCTGCCCGCCGAGCACATCCCCGGCGAGGTGCTCAAGCACGGCACCCGCGTGAAGGCCTTCGTCACGGACGTCATCAAGCACGCCGACCGCAACGTGCAGATCAGCCTGTCGCGCACCCACCCCGAGCTGGTTCGCGGGCTGTTCGAGCTCGAGGTTCCGGAGGTCGCCGACGGCTCCGTGGAGATCATGTCCATCGCCCGCGAGGCGGGGCACCGCACGAAGATCGCAGTCCGCGCCACGATCAAGGGGCTCAATGCCAAGGGGGCGTGCATCGGCCCGCGTGGCCAGCGCGTGTCGGCCATCATGGGTGAGCTCGGCGGCGAGAAGATCGACATCATCGACTACTCCGATGACCCGGCGCAGTACGTGGGCAATGCGCTCTCGCCCTCGAAGTTCGTCTCCTCGACTGTGATCGACGCAGAGCAGCAGATCGCTCGCGTGGTCGTTCCGGACTACCAGCTCTCGCTGGCGATTGGTAGGGAGGGGCAGAATGTTCGCCTCGCCGCGCGTCTCACCGGGTGGAAGATCGACATTAAGTCCGACGCCGCGCCAGAGGAGCACTCGGCTGGCGAGGGCGAGCAGGCGAACTAGCGCCGCTGAAGTTCAACGTGGGGGAGGTTCGCTAGGGTGGCCCCGCCGGATCCGGCG